>JAYVGA010000049.1:0-6399 GCA_043772635.1 Chitinophagaceae bacterium | reverse complement strand
TTTACCAATACGGCTTTGCGGCTCTGCAGGTAATCTGCTTCGGGTTGTATCTTAAACCCTTCCAGACTGCGGTGCTTAAGCATTTTCTCTTCTGCAATTTGTGGCGACACATCAATGGGATCATCACATTTCACAATAAGCGTGGGCGCATAAGTATGGTATAAAATAGAATAATCGTTGGAAAATCCTTCTGTAGAAAATAACTGTTCTGCATACAAACTGCCATCTGGTTTTCTAAACTGTGTGTGGCGTTTGTGCGGTATTGTTCCGGCTGTATGATAATGAGGCATGGGGTGAATTTTAAAATGAGATAATGTGAATGGGCAATGGGCAATTGGCAATTGGCAATTGGCAAAAAAATCTAATTAATACCCTTTACACAAAGCCAGCATAAGGAAATAATATTTCCAGTTACGCTTATCTATATACCAGGTAAAGTTGCGGTGATATGGCATTATTAAAACTTAATAGTTTCTCGATGGTTTATTATCTTCAATCAAATTTACACTTTAAAACTGAAACGTATTGACACGCATTGGCCTTATATCAGATACCCATAGTTTTTTGGATGAAACAGTTTTTGAACATTTTAAAAACTGCGATGAAATATGGCATGCCGGAGATTTTGGCAATATGGATATTATAAAAAACCTGGCAGCATTTAAACCGCTGCGTGGCGTTTATGGTAATATTGATGATGCTGCAATAAGGTCCATGTACCCCGAAGACCTTTTTTTTACCTGCGAAGAGGTGAATGTTTTTATACGTCATATTGCAGGCTACCCCGGCAGGTATGCTACGGGAGTAAAAGAAAAAATTATAAAAAATAAAAGTGGGCTCTTTATAAGCGGGCACTCTCATATTTTAAAAGTAATGTACGATGAAAAACTGCATTGCCTGCACATGAACCCCGGTGCTGCAGGTAACCAGGGCTGGCATAAAATAAAAACAATTATCCGTTTTAATATTGATAAAAAAGAAATGAAAAATTGTGAAGTGATAGAACTGGGTGAAAGAGGAGCAGTGGGCGCAGAGAATAAAAAAGATGCACGCAGAGGAGCAGGGTAAGCAGAGAATAAATATTTATTGAAAATTGAGCATTGATTATTGAAAAATTTTTTATAGCCAAACACTAAAATGAATGTTCAATAATCAATGCTCAATTTTCAATACTCAATTATTATGAGTACTTAACTAAATTATATTTCCCCTGCGCCCTCTGCCCTTTTGCGTGCCGGTTAAAAAATTACATTCCCGGAAACCATGGTCTTCCTATACCGGCTCTAAATGGCCATGGTACACCTGCAAGAATAAGCAATAGTGCAATAAGGTAAAGCCAGGAAGCAGCAGCATACAATCCTTTTTTTGATTTTCCTCTTGCAATGGTAATAAGAATAATGGCAATAACCATACAGGTAATATGCTCTACTGCCCAAAAACGCAGCGCACTGTTTTTCATAACGGCGGCAAAACCACTGGCCTGGATAAGTTTATAGCCAAGGGCTCCTGTAAAATACTGGTACAACCCAATTAATAAAGTTATATGCGATGCAATAAGCAGCCATAAACTTGTTTTTTGTAAAGCAGGTTTTTTTCCAAATGCCTGTAGCAGGGCCAGCAGCAGGAAAAATAAAATAATCCAGCGCATAAAATTGTGCAGGTGCAATAATCCACTTTCCATAATTATATAGTTTTAGTTTCGCCCAAAACTACACAAGGAAATGCATATAAAATAATTGGCTCCTAAAGCCTGCAATTGCTTAAAGCAGTTAAAAGCGTTTCTACAATTAAAAGCTCGAAAAGTATTTTAATTTAAAGTGTTGTTATCTTTTAAAAAACCTACTCATTTCATCATTCCCTGATTACAAAAAATGCAGGGAAACATTGACTTACTTACCTATTGACTAAATGACAATTGACTATTGACTATTCAATGTCGTTTAGTTAAGGGTTTAAATTGCCACGCCCTTCTGGGCGTGGATGAAAATAGAAATAAGAAACTAGGCTAGCCCAAATAATGGTTTGGCTAAAGCCAATAAAACTAATAATTATTCTTAACCCACGCCCAGAAGGGCGTGGCAATTGAAATAGCAGTGCATAACTAAACGGCATCGATTGCCCACCTTTCACCTTTCACCTTTCTTCCTAATTTACAAACCACCACCTTACTCCAAATCTGATAATCATACCCTGCGTGGGTATATGAGGTGCTGCGTAATTATTATTTACAAAGCCAAAACCATTTTTAAAGCTTACTGTATTTAAATTTTCTCCCCGCAAAAAACCGGTAAAACTTTTAATACGAAAATGCAGGAATGCATTTACATCGGGTAAATTTTTTATGGTAAGGGTATCCTGTGGCGTAAACTGCCCCACCAATGGAGAATAATTGTTGGCCTTATAAGGTGTGTAATATCTTATTTCCACGCCTGTACTAAGGTTAAGATTTTTAAAAAAATTACCCTCGTATGCAATACGGCTTCTTGTGTAAAGCAAAGGAACTTTAATGGGTGCTGCCGCATCTGTTTGCTGCAGGGTGGCATCAAGATACCAGTTCCATCTTTTAGTAAGTTTTATTTTTTTTGATGCAGATACCTGTAAAACATTGATGAGTTTACTGCTCTGTGCCGTTTTATAGTAATTAGAAAAATAGCTGTAGTTAGATATAAGGTGATTGGTAAAACCCAACTGCACAAAGGGATTGGTGGCCGTGGCACCAAAAGAAGTAATATTTTCTTTACTGAAATTACCGGTGTTGCCCAGGTTAAAAGAAGAACGCTCATCAAAAATAAAAGAAGGCGTACGGTTGGTATTGCTGAAAAATAAACGGATATCGCCCAGCTTTTTATTAAGATACCGGCTAAGGCTGGCTTTTACATTATAATCGCCGGTGTTTAAACCGTTAAGATAAAATTCTCCTTTAAGCTGCATATCCCATAATTTATTACGGGTGCGGTTGCGGTATTCGCCGTGCAGTTTAATATTGTAAAATGATTTGTTGCCGCCATCAAGTTGTGCCTGTAAATTTTGCAAGGCAGCACCGGCACTAAAAAACTGTGCAGGATTTTTAGGATCGGGAAACTGCAGCAACGAAAAATCATTTTCCACCACCGTCCAATTTTCTTTTACAGAAACGGTATCGGGTAATATTATTTTAATATCATACCAGTTGTCATACAATAAAGAATCGGGTGTTATATCTTTAAAATTATACTGGTATTTGCTGTAGGTTATACTATGCTGTGCCCGTAGCCTGGGATAAAAAAGATATTCCATCGTACTGTCGTTAACGGCAAGCGAATCTTTTTTTCCTATATCATAACTCTGTTGCAAAAAGATGCTGCTGTTCTTATAAATATTGCCTGTTCTTATTGTGGTAGAAAAAGGATTTTGTACAAACTGCGAAGCATTACCCAGGTTTACATCAATACCAAAACGGTCTTTAAAATTAGGACTCAGCAAAAAAGAATCATTTATTATTCCCCCGTTTTCAGAAGCCCTGATGGTATTGATTATCAATACAAAATAAGCATTGTATCTTTTTTTCTTTCCCTGGTAACTGCTAAAAAAGCGAACATTGTTGTGGTTATTATTTTGGTTGATAAAAAAGCCCGGTGCATTTATAAGCCGGTAATCAAAGCCTGCATTAAAATTTGGTTTTACATTTTGTGTATGCTGGGCCTGTATCATCTGTTCTTTGCCCGATGCCAACTGATACCCCAGCAAAGAAAAAGGCCGGGTGGTTTTGTAAAATTTGGTTTCTTCCAGTTTAAATTTATAAATATCAAATGCATGAAACCCTGCATCCCAGCCGGGTTTATCAAACGGATAAAAAATTAAGGAATAAGCCGCAGCGCCATTATTACCAAGGTACTGGTAAGCTTCAGGCACGGGATAATATTTGTCAAAATCATTTACTGCAGAGTCCAGTGAATATCGTCGTATGGCATCAAGGTAGCGGTAGCTGATGGTAATGGAGTCTTTTAAATCATCCCGCTGCTCAAAACCTGAGGTATCTTTTTTTTGTGTATTTGCACCTTGCGTATTTGTTCCCTGCGTATTGCTGCCTGTGGGCCGGGAGCTATTTCGTGGAAGCCTGCTTTTAATTTTTTCTATCTGTGCAGCAGCACTAATATGTGCAACAAAAAATATTATTAAAAAAGAAAGTTGCTTCATGCGGGTATTTTCATTTTTTTATTGTTGACGCATGTAAATTTACTAAGCTGGCAGCATAACCAGTTGTTAAGAATATTTATGAAAATAAAGTAACCGTTTTATCGCCGCAGATTTTCAGATTAAACTTCGGAAAAACTTATGTAACCCTATGCTCTTTATTTTAGATGGATTATATCTGTGCAATCATTTCTTTAAAAACATGGGTAAGTTTTGGCTCGGCTTCTTTGGCCGCCTGCAAAACCTCTTCATGGGTAATTACATTTTCTTCTTCTCTTATACCAATATCGGTAATTACACTTATTGCAAATACCGGCAGGCCCATATGTACCGCAGCTATTACTTCCTGCACTGTGCTCATGCCCACTGCATCGGCACCCATAGCATGCACCATTTTATACTCTGCCCTTGTTTCAAAAGTTGGGCCGGTTACACCAATGTACACCCCCTCCTTAATATCATAACCTGCGGCCACTCCTATTGCCCGGGCTTTGCTGATAAGTGATTTTTTATAGGGTTCGCTCATATCCGGAAAACGTGTACCCAGCTCTTCAATATTTTTACCTATTAATGGGTTTACATGAAACTGGCTGATATGATCTGTTATAATCATCAGGTCGCCCACTTTATAAGAGGGATTGGTGCCACCTGCGGCATTGCTCAGCATCAGTTGCTGTATGCCAAGCATCTTCATAACCCTTATAGGAAATACAACATCCTGTGCGCTGTAACCTTCATAATAATGAAACCTGCCAGCCATTACCACTACTTTTTTGCCGGATAATTCTCCAAAAATTAATTTACTATTGTGGCCCTTAACTGTACTCACATGAAAATTAGGAATATCAGCATAGGATATTTCTTTTTCGATTTTTATTTCGTTTGTAAAACTTCCCAACCCACTGCCAAGTACAATACCTACCTCCGGTGTTGAAGTAATGATACTTTTAATATATGCAGCAGCCTCGTTAATTTTTGTGATCATAGTGTTTTACTGTTCAAGGTTTATGACTTGCAAATGTAGTATAAATGAAACACTGATTATAGGTATTTGTAGTATTTAATAAAAGAAGGGCTGGCATAAAACACCGGGCATTGGTACCAGTACATAAAAAACCTTATACGCTAAGAAAATCTTTGAAGCGTTTTTTATAAAACATTTTTTTATAAAATTCTGTAATGCTCCTCATTGGTGTTCAGTAAAAGTGAGTGACACAACGATGATGACCAAAGACCAAATGCCTGTTTCAAAAAAAACTAAAATTTCAATTAGCAAAAAACTAACGGACTTATAAAACAGTAACCGCCTAAGTTCCCCCTTCAGGGGGTCAGGGGGTTTGTATTCTTAAATGTGCTACATGATGCTTGCCATGCCAGGCATACATACCCAGTAAATACCAAAGTGTCATTTGCTTGTTATGCTCGGGATGCACAATGGTTCTGTTCCATTCTTCTTCTTTTATATTTTTTAAAACTTCGTGCAGGCGGCGGTGCAAAGCAAACAGGAGGGTGATAGAAATATTAATGGGCAGGTTTTTAGTATCTGCCATTTGTGCCCAGGCATTTTCGTCGTATGGTTTTATGGTGGGATTATCTTCACTCAAACCCAGTTTAAAACGGATGTATGCATTTACATGACTGTCTGCAATATGATGCACCACCTGGTGCAGTGTCCACCCGTCGGGGCGATAGGGCGTTTGCAATTGTACCTCATCTAAATTTTGTATGGCATGCTCCACATGCATGGGCAGGGTTTGTATATCAAGCAGCCATTCCTTTAATTGCTTATCAGAAAATGGCTGCTCAATATATTTACCAATGGGGTATTTAAGATGTTCCATTATTGTTTTACTGCGGGTTTAATATCCAGTAATTCTATTTCAAAAACCAAGGCAGAGCCGGGAGGTATAGCAGCACCTGCACCCCTGTCGCCATAAGCCAGATCGCTTGGTATGGCTACTTTCCATTTAGCGCCTTTGGTCATAAGTTGCAAAATTTCTGTCCACCCACGTATAACACCACCTACCGGAAAAGTAGCAGGTTCTCCCCTGTCTGTAGATGCGTCAAATTTTACTCCGTTGGTTAATGTACCTACATAATGTACCACTACGGTATCTATTGCAGTGGGTTTTATTCCATTAACATCGCCGGCTTTTAATATTTCGTACTGCAGGCCATTGGGTAGTGCTGTAACGCCTGATCTTTTTTTATTGGCTGCTAAAAAAG
>JAYVGA010000048.1:0-13227 GCA_043772635.1 Chitinophagaceae bacterium | reverse complement strand
AGAGAGAATTTTTTTTAGACAATGTGTATGCTGAATAGCTGTGTGTGAAACTACAGAAACCCAAGCACAAAAAAGCCCGCTGCATTTTGCGGCGGGCGTGTATTTTTATGAAATATTCTTTATGCTTTTTTTACTGTTTCTTTTAATTTACCCGTCCACACTTTTTTGCCCTGCAGCCTTCTTACAAGGTACATGATGCTTACAAAAATAAAAAACAGCGGGCCGGTAAACCCAAAGAGGGCTACGTATTTGGTGCCATAAAATTTATCCATAGGGCGGCGCAGTCTTTCGGCAATGATGTACATACTGGGCACCATCATAAGCGTAAGAAAGAAGGCGAAGATGAGACCAAAAATAATGGTCCAGCTTAGGGGGCCCCAAAATACTACACTGTCGCCACCAAAGAAAATATGCGGATTAAGGTTTTGAAAAAACGAAACAAAATCTATATTAAAACCTACGGCCAGCGGTAGCAGACCCAGCATGGTGGCTATGGCCGTAAGCATTACCGGTATGATACGGATTTTGCCGGCCTGTATGGCAGCTTCTCTTGTGCGCACACCACGGCCACGCAGCTCATCGGTAAATTCTATGAGCAGGATACCATTTTTTATTACAATACCTGCCAGGCCAATAACACCTACACCAAGCATGATAGTACTGATGGTCATACCGGTGAGGGCATAACCCAGCAACACACCTATTACAGAAAAGAATATTTCTGTGAGTACAATAAAAGGTTTGCTTAAAGAATTAAACTGCAGCACCAGGATAAGAAAAATTAAACCTAGTGCAATAATTAAAGCCTGGCCCAAAAATGCAGATGTTTCTGCTTCCTGTTCTCCCTGCCCCGATTGTTTAATATTTACATCGGCAGGTATGCGGTTGCTGGTTTTAAAGTCGGCAATTTTTCCTTTTAGTTCTTCATTTACCTGGTTGGTAAGCGAGGGATCCAGCACATTAGACTGCAACTGTATGGTACGCTTTACATTTTTGCGGGCAATGGCACCACTGGTATTGGTATAATCTACCGAAGCCACGGCGCTTATGGGTACCGATTTTATACGCATAGTGGTCATATCCATAAATGTAATGCGCATGTTCATAAGGTCTGTTACATTATTACGCAGCAGATCTGTATAGCGCAACTGTATTTTATATTCGTCTTCGCCATCTTTTAGTTTGCTCACTTCTTTACCAAACAATGCTGTGCGGATTTCCATGCCTATCTGCCCGGTGCTCAGCCCTTCCATCATGGCTTTTTCACGGTCTACATTAATGGTTATTTCGGGGCTGTTTAAATCTACATCCATGCGTAAGTTTTCTACACCATACACCTGGTTGGTATCTAAATAATTATTAAGCTGTGTGGCCACTGCTGCTATCTCTTCAAAGTTGTCGCCCGATATTTCTATGTTTACCGGTGGGTCTGTTGGAGGGCCGCCATCTTCCTGAGCTACTACTATACTTGCGCCGGGTATGCCGCTCATACTTGTTCTTATAGAATCCATAAAAGGTTTTGTGTTTTTACCATCTCTGTATTTGTACTCTACAAAAGATACCTGTATGCGCCCAAGGTTTGGCTGCACACTGCGGTTATTATCACTTGGGTTATTGGCACTGTTGGCCACATTGCTTATTACACTTTCTACAATACTTCCCGGCATTCCGGGTTTTTCATTGCCCAGTACTTTATACACCCGCTGCTCCAGCTGGCGGGTAATGCTGTCTGTTTTTTTTACATCGGTACCGGGGGGCATTTTTAAATATACATACACAAAATTAGGATCGCCGCTGGGGAAGAATGTGCTCTTATTACCCCGTAGCATTAATAAACCTGCAGATACCGGGAACAATATAAAGAGTGCCACCAGCATCCACACAGGGCGCCAGCCCTGCAGTACCCAGCGCAATAATTTTTCGTAGCGGTGCATGAGGCCGGGCAAAACCCTGTTTTGAAAATAATGAATAATATCTCTAAACACAAAACGGTTGAGGATAGTGAGCAACATCATAAAAAATAGAAAGTTTGCAAAACCATGCCATCCAAAAAGATGAAAAACTACACCAAATGCAAGTGCTGCCCAGAACCACCATTTTTTAAATATATCTTTTTTGGGTTCTTCAAATTCTTTGCCCTCCGGCTTCATAAAACTTACCGCAAATACCGGGTTAAAAATAAATGCTACAATTAGTGATGCGGCAAGGGTGAGTATAAGCATCACCGGTAAATAAATCATAAACTTACCGATAATACCCTTCCAGAATAAGAGTGGGAAAAATGGCGCCAGTGTAGTGGCTGTACCCGCCAGCACGGGTATAAACACTTCGCCTGCTGCTTCTTTTGCACTTCGTATAATGGGCACTTTGCCATTATTATAAATGCGGTGTGTGTTTTCTATAACCACAATGGCATCATCTACAATTATACCCAGCCCAAACAGTAAGGCAAAGAGTACAATAAAATTAAGCGTAACAGTAGTGCCAATAATACCATCTGCAATGGGCAAAAACAAAAAGGCTACAAATACACTGAGCGGTACACTGAGCGCCACAAAAAATGCATTGGTAACCCCCATAAAAAACATGAGTACAATTAATACCAGTACAAAACCTATGATGATGGTGTTTACCAGTTCGTCAAAAGAAGTGGCGGTGGATTTACTCTGATCGCCGGTGATAACTACTTTTAAATCTTTGGGCAGCTCTTCATCTTTCTGCATTTTTGCAGTGATGTCTTTTATTTTTCCGGCAGCGCTAATAAGGTTTTCGCCTGCACGTTTTACAATGTTCAGGGTTACTACATTCTTGCCATCAAGGCGTGCATAACTCTCGTTGTTTTTTATGGTGTCTTTTATTTCTGCAATATCTTTTAAGTACACAGTGGCACCCTGTGTGCTGCTGTTTACTACAATGTTATTAAGGTTTAAGGCACTGGCAAACTGTCCTTTTATTTTAAGTGTGCGCTTCATATCGCCCACTTCTACCAGGCCGCCCGTTATATCATTATTTTCCCTGGCAATGGCATTTTCAATATCAGTAAAACTAATGCGGGCTGCCTGCATCTTGTAGGGATCTGCATTTACCTGTATCTCTCTTTCGGGCGCACCTACAATTTCTGCCCTGGTAATTTCCGGCAGCTCTTCAAACTTATCCTGCATTTTATCTGCATAATCTTTAAGCTTCATGCCATCATAATCGCCACTCACATTTACAAACATGATGGGCATTTCGCTAAAGGCAAATTCCTGTGCGTTGGGCGGCTGGGTAAGGTCTGTAGGTAAATCGGTTTGTGCTTTATCTATGGCATCTTTTACTTTTTGCTTGGCCAGTTCTGTTTTTACATCGGTATCAAACTCTACAATAATAAGGCTGTAATCTGTTTGTGATGTGCTGGTAATTTTGTTAACCTTGGCACCGCTTATACCCTTTAATTGTTTTTCTATGGGACGGGTTACCAGGTTCTCAATGTCTTTGGGAGAGTTGCCCACATACACGGTGGTAACACTTATGGTGGGTACCACAATATCCGGAAACTGCTCCTTGGGCATGCTGTTAAACTTGGTTAAGCCATACGCCGAAATAATGATGGCGATAATATAAATAGCTGTACGGTTATCTACTGACCAACTGGTAGGTTTAAACTGTTTAAATTTTTCTTTGATACCTTCTATAAAATTCATAAATATGATTTTGAAATTAAAACCTCGAGCCTCACCCTCCTTCTCCCTCTCCTGAAGGAGAGGGAGCGGTGCATTAAAACCTCATCCTCCTTCTCCTTCTCCTTCAGGAGAAGGAGCGGTGCAATAAACATATCCAAACATTTCTTCTACCACATCAGCATTATTTCTTTGTTCAGCAATGATTCTATTTAATTATTTTGTTACTGCCAAAATTGGAAGAACAAATGTTTGGCATTATTCTAGAGTACTGCCACTTTCCCTTCGGGGAAGGGGTTAGGGCTTTCAAACCTCATCCTCTTTCTCCTTCTCCTTAAAGAGAAAGAGTGGTGCATTAAACATATCCTAACACTGCCTCTACCACTTCAACTCTATTTTTTTGTTCAGCAATTATTCAATTTTTTTCTGCATTAATTTATTTTTGCTCATCAATAATTCAGTAATGTTTAATTATTTGTTGCTGCCAAAATTGGAAGAACAAATGACCGGATACATTCTAAAGCACTGCCCCTCTCTCTTCAGGAGAGGGGAAAGGGGTGAGGGTTAGGGGTTGAGGCTTGTGCCTGCACTCACCGTTTGCCCTTCGTACAAATTCTGGTAGCCTTCTGTAATCAACTGTTCGCCTGCTTTAAGGCCTGTTTTTATTTCTACCTGGTCGCCGTAAACCTCACCAATGTTTACAATTTTTTTGCGTGCCACCATTTTGCCGTTGCTTAATTTTTCCATTACATACACATATTTATTCTTCTCATCGTTTTGCACCATATTTACAGGAATTACAATAGCATTGGTTGCAGCATAATCCATAATCTTCATCACCAGCGACTGGTTTGGTTTTAATGCAGCATCGTAAGGTATCTTAGCTTCGGCTACGAAACCACGTTGTGAAATATCTATAGACTGGCTCAATAAAGAAATACTGCTGTTGATGGTTTTGTTTAAATCGGGCACACTGATTATTACGGGTGTTCCTCTTTTTAAACGGCTGATATAATTTTCAGGAATATTGGCAACGGCTTTTAAACTGCTGGTATTTACTATTTTAATCTGTGGTTGTCCCTGCCCGTTCATACCACTAAAGGTTTCGCCTACTCTTATATTTACCACATCTGCCACTCCACTTACATCGCTGTACACATTGGCAGTATTTAACTGCTCGGCAGATATTTTTACATTTTCGTTTCCTGCTTTTATCTGTTCCTGCAGGCTCTCTACATTATTTTTTGCGGTAAGCAATTGTACTTCGGTACCAATGCCCTGGTTCCATAAATTTTTCTGGCGCTCATAAATATTTTTTGCAAAGCTGAGCTGGGTTTTTATGCCTTCCAGCTGCTGGCGTGCTGCTACTACACTCTGGCGCATAATGGCATCATCCAGTTTTAAAAGCAGTTGTCCTTTTTTTACATACTGCCCTTCTCTTACATACACTGCCTTTACCTGTGCCGGGCCCATTCTTGGTGTAATAGAAGAAATATTATCGGCATCTACCCTTGCCTGAAGATCTATAAAATGCTTAAAATCCTGTGTGGTTACCGGCGATACGCCCACCAGTTTTATTTTAGCATTACTGGCCGCCGAAGTATCTATTCTGTCTAATTCATCCTGCAGCTTTTTTATTTCTGCATCGGTTTTGCCTTTGTCTGCTTTTAGTTTTTCCAACGCAGCTTTTTTATCAGTAAGATTTGCATTGTTATCTTTTACACTGTTGCTGCAGGAATACAAAAACAGTAAAGCAATTAATGACGGTATAAAGTATTGTTTCATTTTATATTTTTTATTCGATTAATTCGTTTTGTTTATTTGTGCGTTTAAACCGTTTAAGATTTTAAATTTTATTGTAGCTTATAATATCCTGCCATATACACTATTGACTTATTGACTAATGACTATTGACTCCTGACTAATAACTCTAAACTCAGTTCTGAATTTTAAATGCTTCCTATAATTTCCCTGTTGCCTTTAAAAAATCTATACGTGCAATAATGGCATCGTACAAAGCACCATAATAATTATTTTGTGCTGTTTTTAATTCTGTTTGTGCCGTATATATTTCCTGGTTACTTCCCAGGCCCTGCTCGTATTTCAGCTTGGTAGTGTTGTACACTTTTTCTGCCAGCTCCATATTTTTCTTTTGGTTATCTATGGTAAGCAGCGATGATGTAAAGGAAAGCCTGGCCTGTTCTACATCATTGTCTATTGTGGCCTGCAGCTGCTCCAGGTTATTGCTGGTTTTTTGCAGTTCCAGTTTTGCTTTAGATACCCTGGCTGCTTTTGCAAAGCCATCAAAAATTGGAACCGATATTTTTACACCCAGCAATGAGCTGGTAAACCATGGACCATCTTTAAAAAAATCAAACTTGTTGCGTTGCGCATTTTTAAAATAATTACCATACAATGCCACGGTGGGCAGGTAGCTTAATTTGTATCTTCTTACATTATATTCGCCCAGTTTTTTTCCTACCTGCAGCAACTGGTATTCTTTACGGTCTGCATAATCATATTTGCTGTCTAAAATATTTGCCTTCAAATCTTCGTCCGATAATGAATCCGTTAATACCAGTGAATCTTTCTGGGGCATGTTCATCAAAAATTTTAAACTTGCATTTCCTGCCCTTAACTGATTATCTACTTTTATTTTTTCTGTAAGCAGGTTGTTTAGCTGTACACTTACTTTATCAATATCCAATTTTTCTGCAAAGCCCTGGTTGTAAATTTCTTTAGTATCCTTTAGTAGTTTTTCAAACCGTTCTATATTGGCATCTATAGTAGTGGCCTGGCGCTTACCCACTACAAGCTGGTAATAAATTTTCTGAACATTTACATTTATCATTTCGCCGGTAACGGCAGATTGTTTTTTGGCAAAATCTATTGCAGCGTTTCTTGCCTGCAGGCCTACAAATACCTGGCCGTCAAAAAGCAGTTGAGAAAAATCTACTCCACCAGAGGCGGTGTATTTAGTACCAAACTGTGCCTGCACAATACCAAAATCTGATGGGGAAATGATAGGATTACCGTTGCCGTCTTTTACACCTTCGTCCTGCAGCACACCATAAGTAGCTGCCGCAATAAAGTTGGGAAAACTCTGCACCGCCACATCAGGAAAATAATTGGCAGATAAGCTGCCGCTTAATTGCGGAAATGCAGCTGCGGTAATTTCCCTGTTGGTTTGCTTTTGTATCTGAATATCTATTAAAGAATTACGTACCTGCACAGCATTTTTTAGTGCATAATCAATAGCCTGTTTTACAGAAAACCGGTTGGCCTGTTGTGCGGTTGTACTGCCTGGCAATAACATTATTGCAGCAGCGCCTGCGGCGGCGGTAAATGCACAGATGGTTAATCTTTTCTTTTTCATCAATATACTATTATATCTTTTCATTATTTTTTTGAAATTGTTTTTCCTTTTCAGCCATATACTTTATAGCCAGTTTATAGCCTTTTGCAGATACCAGGCCAAACAAAAAATTGGTAATAATCTGCTCTTCCAGCTCAAGTAAAGTGTATTTATTAAGGCTGTGCTGAAAATCGGGATTAAAAGGAATAAACATACTTTCTACCCTGAACCTTGCCAATATCTGCACATTAATATCTGGGCGGTACAGTTCTTCTACCAAACCTCTCTGCAGATTTTTTTGTACCATATTGTGCAAAAACTTTGTTTTGTGCTGATGAAAACTCTGGTAAGCCAACGGGTGATATTTCTGCATTTCAAAAATGATGGAAGGGTTCATGGTTTGAAACATTTCTACCATCATCTGCATAGCCAAAAATATTTCGTGTATTGCATTATCAGCAGAGTGTACATGCCCGTTGCATACATACTGGTTTTCCACTACAACCCCTTCTACTACTGCTTCTACCAGTTCGTCTTTATCCTGGTAATACAGGTATAGTGTTTTTTTGCTCATGCCCACACTGGCTGCAATATCATCCATACTTACACTGCGTATGCCGTATTTCATCACCAGTTCGTGTGCTGCGTGCTTAATTCTTTCTTTAATATCTGTTTCTGCCATAATTGAGTATGCAAAACTATGGAAACTTATTACGTTACCAAAGTTTCCATCACTTTTTTTAACCATTCATAACAATTTCTTAATGCTGCATACTTAAAAACGGCCAAAATAATTTTTGAGTGATTTATTGAAATCATTTGATAGCTAATAATGCCGGGGGCTGTTTATCTTTTCTTTTCTCTTTGTTTATTTTTTTTGAAGAGAACAAGGCGAAAAGGAGAACAAAAAAATATTTTAAATACCGGCATCTTTTTTTCTTTACCTCTTTTACTTCTTTTTCCCTTTGTTCTCTCAACCCATTTTATTTTGTGGATATTTTAAAACAACGTCTATATTTTTTTAATCATCCTGTTTTTTTGTTAAGCTGACAAAGGGTAAAATATTTATTTTTTTTTACCTCTTTTTCACTTCGTTCTCTTAGCCCATTTTACTACACATAACTACTGTTTAAAAATTTAATTCATCCTCCCATGGTTGGTTTATCTTTGGAGCCAAAATTAACCTGCAATGGAAAAACCTTTTGAATATAAAAAACTGCTGCAATACTTTTTACAGGGTTTGCTTATACTGGCCCCTGTAAGCATCAGCATTTATACCTTGTATTTTGTGGTAAGCAGTATAGATGGCCTCATCCCTATTTTTTCTTATGTAGATGAAACGGGCAGGGTAAGGGTACAAAATTATGGCCTTGGTTTTATTATTATCATAGCGGCAGTTATACTGCTTGGCTATTTCAGTTCGTTTTTTATTACCGGCCGCATTGTAAGTTTTATGGATAAATTTTTTCAAAAAACCCCGGGGCTTAAACATATTTACTCTACCACCCGTGACTTTTTTGAGGCCTTTGCCGGCGATAAAAAAAAGTTTACCCATAATGTACTGGCCAATGTAGATGATAATGATGTGTGGCGGGTGGGCTTTATTACCAAAGAAGATATGACAGATTTTGGGCTGGCAGAATATGTAGCCGTATATATTCCCATGGCCTACTCTGTAGCTGGTAATGTGTATGTAATTCCCAGAAACAGGGTAAAACCTATTACCAATATCAGCAGTGCACAAACCATGAAGTTTGCGGTAAGCGGCGGGGTTACAGAAATTGAGGAGATACAATAATGGCGGGAGGCGGATGTCGAATGTTGAATATCGAATGTGTAATAATCTTATATTTTGTCCTTTACCCATTTAAAGAATTTTCCGAATACTTTGTAACCCTAATTAAAAAATATCCAATATCCAATATCAAAAATCCGATATTTCACATCCAAAATTTATTATTCTTAATTCGTAATTTGTATTTCTTAACCAACCATTAAAATGAAAAGAGCACTGCGTTCCTCATTTCTTATTTCGCTTTTACTTATTGCTTATTATCCTTCTTACTGCTGGGGCTTTTTTGCCCATCAAAAAATAAATTATTATGCAGTGTTTATGCTGCCGCCAGAAATGATTGTTTTGTATAAACCCAACATCGGCTTTATATCGGAACATGCTATAGACCCTGATAAAAGAAGGTATGCAATAAAAGAAGAAGGGCCACGCCACTATTTAGATATTGATAAGTATGGCCAGTATCCCTATCCTGATCTGCCCCGCAAATGGGATGATGCTGTAGCCAAATTTACCCAGGACAGCCTGATGCAGCATGGCATTGTACCCTGGCATGTACAGGTGATGCTTAAAAGACTTACAGATGCTTTTAGAGAAAAAAACTTTAGCCGCATTTTAAAAAACAGCGCAGAAATAGGACATTATATTGCCGATGCACATGTGCCCCTGCACGCCAGCAGTAACCACAACGGGCAGTTTACCAATCAAAAAGGTATTCATGGTTTTTGGGAAAGCCGTGTGCCC
The DNA here is from genome assembly GCA_043772635.1 of Chitinophagaceae bacterium. Taxonomy (GTDB): domain Bacteria; phylum Bacteroidota; class Bacteroidia; order Chitinophagales; family Chitinophagaceae; genus Ferruginibacter. Next base: position 3,677 of record JAYVGA010000048.1, on the reverse strand, counting down.
GAATTGCTGGCCGAAACACAGTGGGATTTTTTTATTGGCAAAGCGCAATACATAAAAGACCCTGGAGAATTTATATGGGCAAGGGTTTTGGAAAGTGCACTTGCTGCAGATAGTGTATTGCGTTTTGAAAAAGAACTTACCAGCCATTTTAGTGCCGATCAGAAATTTTCTTTTGAAGAAAGAAACGGTATTGTTATCCGCCAGTACTCTACTGCTTTTACTACGGCCTTTAATAATAAATTAGATGGTATGGTAGAGCGCCGCATGCGCCAATCTATAAGTGCTATTGCATCTTTTTGGTACACCGCCTGGATAAATGCCGGCCAGCCTGATTTAAAAGGCCTCACCCACCAAAAATTTTCTGAAAAATATATAAAAGAATTTGAAGCGCTTAATGCTACATGGAATAGTGGCGGGGGAAAGATGATTGGGAGGGAAGAGTAAACCACCTAAGGGGTTTTTAGCATTTTTTGATTTGAGGCTTCTCTTCTTTATTCATTACATTTGCCCCTTAATTTTTTTATCATGGATGCTCTTCAAACCACTAATGCAGTGGCGGTACATAATTTTAATGCAGGTCCTTCTATTTTACCCAAAACCGTTTTTGACCAGGCCAGTGCCGCAGTTTTAAATTTTAATAATAGTGGTTTGTCTATTTTAGAATTTGGACACCGTACGCCTGAGTTTACAGCCGTAATGGAAGAAGCCCGTGCACTGGTAAAAGAACTGATGCAACTGGACGAACAGCATGAAGTACTTTTCCTGCACGGTGGCGCCAGTACACAGTTTATGCAGGTGCCCATGAACCTGCTTGATGCAAAAGATTGCGCTGCTTACACAGATACCGGTGTATGGGGGCACAAAGCCATTGTAGAAGCAAAATTATTTGGAAAGATAGAAGTGGTTTGTTCATCTAAAGAAAAAAATTACACATTTATACCCAAAGATTTTGCAGTGCCTAACGATGCAAAATACCTGCACATTACCACTAACAATACCATTTACGGAACGCAATGGCAGCAAATACCCAAAACCAGTAACAGCCTGGTGGCAGATATGAGTTCTGATATTTTTAGCCGGGTATTAAACTTTAACAGCTTTGACCTTATTTATGCCGGTGCACAAAAAAATATGGGGCCGGCGGGCGTAAATTTAATTGTAGTAAATAAAAATATTCTTGGCAAAATAAAGCGGCCCATACCCACCATGATGGATTACCGCAATCATATTAAAGAAGGCAGCATGTTAAACACGCCTCCGGTGTTTGCAGTATATGTTTGTATGCTTACCCTGCGCTGGTTAAAAAGTATGGGTGGCGTGGCAGCAATAGAAAAACTTAATAACGAAAAAGCGGCACTGTTGTATAAAGCAATAGATGATAACCCTCTCTTTACCGGCACTGTAGTTAAAGAAGACCGCAGCAAAATGAATGTATGTTTTGTAATGAAGGACCCAACACAGGAAGCTGCCTTTTTAAAACTGGCCGAAAGCAAAGGGATTGTTGGTATTAAGGGCCACCGGAGTGTGGGCGGTTTCAGGGCTTCGCTTTATAATGCACTACCCATAAGCAGTGTGCAGGTACTGGTAAATACAATGTATGAGTTTAGAGCAGATTAAAAGGAGTAGAAGGATTGGGCTGATTAGTTTTGCTACTGTATTACATTTATAAATCAAAAAGATTAAAATAAATATATCCCCCAATAAGTGTTGTGTTCATTGCTGTAACCGGAGTTTTATCCTTGTATTAAATTAGTGTCAATTGGTGTAATTCGTGGCTGACCCCATGGCTTTTAGTAAATATTAATCAATTATAAAAATTATCCCTTTAGCAGTAATTGTTATTTTTGTATCCCTAAATTTATTTTACCAATTAGTATTACACATGGTTACCATTACCCCTTTTAAAGCTTTAAGGCCAGAGGCTCAACTGGCCAAAGCCGTTGCCAGCCGCCCTTACGATGTATTAAACAGTAAAGAAGCCAAGATAGAAGCCCAGGGCAATTCTCACTCTTTTTTACACATAACCAAGGCAGAAATCGGCCTGCCCGACACCATAGATATTCACTCGCCGGAAGTATATGAAAAAGCTAAAGAAAATTTAACTGCTTTTATCAGCCGTAATATTCTTTTTAGAGAAAACAAACCCTGTTATTATATTTACCGCCTTACCATGAACGGGCGCAGCCAGGCAGGCCTTGTATGTGGCAGTTCTGTAGATGATTATGAAAACGGCCTTATAAAAAAACATGAATTTACCCGGCCGGAAAAAGAGCTGGACCGCATTAACCATATAAAAACCACCGGTGCACAAACCGGTAATGTTTTTTTGGCTTATAAAAATGTAACCAAAATAGATGCGGTGCTAAATGGCTGGATGGAAGAAAAAAATCCGCAGTACGATTTTATTGCCGGTGATGGTGTGCAGCACAGCATATGGATAGTGAGTGATGATGATACCATTGCCAATATTACCCAATTATTTAAAACCCTGGTGCCGGCAACTTATATTGCAGATGGCCACCACCGTGCGGCTTCTGCTGCTAAAGTAAGAGCTGCTTTGAAAACGGCGGCTACAGAAAATGCTGATTATTTTCTTACCACACTTTTTCCCAGCAACCAGTTATTTATTATGGATTACAACAGGGTGATAAAAGATTTAAACGGCTTAAGTGCAAAAGAATTTTTGCAAAAAGTATCCGAACATTTTACGGTAACAGTACAAACAGAAGCTTACCGCCCCCAGGCGGCACACGAGTTTGGTATTTACCTTGAAGGGCAATGGTATAAACTAAGTGCTAAACCCGGCACGTACAACCAGGCAGATCCTATTGCCGTTTTAGACATCAGCATACTGGAGCAAAATATACTCAAGCCTATATTAAATATTAATGACCAGCGCACAGATGAACGGATAGATTTTGTTGGCGGTATACGTGGCCTGGGCGAACTGGAAAAAAGAGTAGACAGTAGCGATATGGCCCTTGCCATAAGTCTTTACCCTGTGAGCATAGAGCAACTTTTTGCCGTGGCCGACAGTGGCGAAGTAATGCCACCCAAAAGCACCTGGTTTGAACCCAAGCTAAGGGATGGGTTGCTTACGCATTTGATAGATTAATTTTTAATGGATAAAAAACATCATCTTACTGAGCACAAAAAACGGGCATTAAAAATGCCCGTTTTACATAATGAAAAAAAACTTTTACGATACTACAATTTCCCTGGCCTCTGTTTCTTTTCCTGCTACTAAAGGCAGGCTTACCTGCAGCACACCATCGGCATATTTAGCCGTAATGTTTTGTGTGTTGATGTTTTCGTTGAGGGTAAATGTTCTTTTAAATCCTCCACGGCTGTATTCCCGTAAAATCCATTCGGAGCGGGGAAAGCCCTCTGGTGGCGTGTAAGAAACGGTAAGTTCCTTTCCGTTTACATCCAGGTGAAAATGTTCTTTAATGCGACCGGGAGCAAAAACCAGCATTTCGTAACTGCTGTCTGTTTTGTAAATGTTTACAGCAGCTCTTTGCATGGAGCGGTTGAACAGGTGCTGGTTCCTGTTCCCGTAATTGCCTTTTGCGGCACACGACTGATTGTAGTACATGTTTTTTGTTTTTAAATGAATAATAGTATTACCATTATTATAGACGGATGAGAAGGGAAAATATTTTAAATGCTCACATAAA
>JAYVGA010000047.1:0-13564 GCA_043772635.1 Chitinophagaceae bacterium | reverse complement strand
ATAATGGTTTCTTCGCCGGCAGGAAATGATTTGATGTTTGATGAAAACAGTTTGGAGCAGGGCCGGTTTTTTAATAATAAAATGTGGAATGCGTTGAAGTTAGTGCAGAGTTGGAAAGGGAGAACGACCACAGACGACAGACAACCGACAACTGAAGGCTTCGCAAAGGAATGGTTTGCAAACAGGCTAAACGAAGTACGCATTGAAGTGGATGGATTGATGCAACAGTTCCGCCTGAGTGAAGCATTAAAAACTATTTACTCTTTAATATGGGATGACTTTTGTAGCTGGTATTTAGAATGGGTGAAGCCCGGTTTTGAACAACCGGTTGATGCATCTATTTATAAAAAAACGGTTGAATTTTTTACGCAGCTGATGCAATTGCTGCATCCATACATGCCGTTTGTTACAGAAGAAGTTTATCATTTGCTGGAGGAAAGAACGGATGATTTGTGTGTGAAGCAATTTGAAAAAGTGATTGCTGCAGATGCGCAGATTTTAGGAAAAGCAACTTTGCTAAAAGATGTAATTACGGGCATACGGGATATAAGAAACAAACAACAGTTGAAACCAAAAGAAACAATTGTACTTTTTATTGAAACAGAAAACGCTGCCGTGTACGATGGCATCACGGATATTTTGGCCAAGCAGGTAAATGCAAAAGCTATTTCGTTTACCAACCAACCTGTTGCGGGCTGCACTACAACTGTTATTGGAAAAGATAAATTTTATATTGAAACAGAACAACCGGTAAATACTGTGCAGCAAAAAGATGATTTACTAAAAGAGCTTAATCATGTGAAAGGGTTTTTAATTGCTGTAGAAAAAAAACTGGGCAACGAAAAATTTGTACAAAATGCAAAGCCCGAAGTGCTGGCATTGGAACAAAAGAAAAAAGCAGATGCGGAAATGAAGATTAAGATTATTGAGGAGAGTTTGGCTGGGTTGTGAAGAGTGGGCAATTGGCAGTGGGCGGTGAGCAGTGGGCATGATGCAAAGGCCAAAAGTCTTTAGCAAGATTTCAATTCTTTAATTTGTGGCTTTAATCAATTGCACGAAGTGCAATTTTTTTAATTCGTGTAATTCGTATCCCCAAAAAAGCCTGTTAAAGTGTACCCCGGTGCAATTTTCTTTGTGTAGATTCGTTTTTTAAATTCATACAAAATCTTTATGAAACATATAAAAATATTACTGGCAATGGTTTTGGCTATGGTAAGCATGCAGCTTACTGCACAAACCAAACCTGCAGTAAAACCCATTGCAAAATATAAAGTACCCAAACTTTACACCCAGCTTGGAAGTTTTAGAGATTCTGTAAGCATTACGGAAGAAGAAGCCGAAAATATTATTGCAATACCTCTAAAAATATCTGATGATAAAAAAGGCGTATACACAGTTTCCTCTTATCAATTTCTTTACAGAAAAAAAGGCGTAACAGAAGATGAAGCCACAGGCAAAGTATCGCCTGCCAGCACCATAGTATCCAGCCGGTTTAAAATAACGCCCCTGCCCCAAACCTGGGTAAACGAAATAAGAGAACAGGTAAAACCCGGCGAAGAATTATTTTTCTTTGATGTGATAGCAAAAGATGCACAGGGCCGGGTAATGTATGCACCAAATTTGAAAATAATGGTGAAGTAAAAAATGAAAATTGTAAAAGCAGGTATAGAAAGTATTCAAAGCATTCATCAACTGGCTCATGCAATATGGCCAGTTGCTTATGGGCACATTCTCAGCAAAGACCAACTGGAATATATGCTGGAGCTTATTTACAGTGTGTCCTCTTTACAAAATCAAATAGAAAATCTTGAACACCAGTTTATCCTTATTTATAATGATAACATTGCCGTAGGCTTTGCATCATACTCTCCAAAAGAAAAAAAACATAAGGATGTTTACAGGCTTCACAAATTATATGTACTGCCTTCACAACAGGGCAAAGGCACCGGCAAATTTTTACTCCGGTACATTATCACACAAATAAAATCAGCAGGAGCTTTGCAACTGGAGTTAAATGTAAACCGAAAAAATTCTGCATTAAATTTTTATAATAAAATGGGCTTTACTATTGTGAGAGAAGAAGACATAGATATTCTAAATGGGTATTTTATGAATGATTATGTAATGAATTTAAATCTCTCCCACAACCATCTATTTTAAATTCTCCGCCATCTATACAATTGTTGCAAAACAATTACGCATTAGCCATTTTACAGCATGTATTTCAATGATAGTTTTACAAAAAACTACCTACAATGAAATACATTATCACTTGCTTTTTTAACTGGCTTCTTCTCCTCCAATTTACGACAGCACAAAATGTGGGCATCAATAATATCAATCCCAAAGCCAGCCTGGACATTAATGGAGATATTATACTACGCAAGGCTGCAATGCCATTGGTAAACGGGCTTAACAACAATATAAATACTACAGCCAGCCGTTTTTCCCATTACGAAATCAGCGGCCCCACTACTCCATTTGACATCAGTGGTTTTACCGGCGGCGAAGATGGCCGGATGATAACCCTTTATAATCCTACGGCATTTTTGATGACGCTTAAACACCTTGATGCAGGCTCTGCAGCAGCCAACCAGGTAAACACCGGTACAGGTTTAGATTTTATACTGAGCAGTTACAGCTCTGTTGCACTCCGATACATGAGTATAGATAATACCTGGCATATCAGCTCATCGCATAACCAATGGAATACCGCATCTGGCAGCGGCCAATGGAATGCAGCCGGCAATGATATTTACAACATCAACCCCGGAAATGTAGGTATTAATACTACTTCGCCGGCTCATGCCAAATTAGAAATTAACGGGCGTGTAGGCGCCACCGTGGCCATGTTTGGAGCAGATGCTTTTGGTGTAGGCATATCTGCCAACAATCCTGAAATAGGATTTAATTATTTTTATAACAATGGTACAAACACCATTAAAGCCGGTTATGGGGCAAACTTTGGTATGGACCCCAGGCAACGGAAATGTTTACATCGGCAATTTTAACGGTAACCAGTCTGCAACAGACTATGGCCCCATCACGGGTTATCAGAATGTGCTAACCGTTACACAAAGTGGTAATGTTGGTATTAAAAATGCATCGCCCAGCCTGAGCCTGGAAGTTACCGGACAGGAACGCATTGTGGGCCCTGTACTAAGCAGCCCCGGAACCTTTGGCAACTTAACAAGTGGCGGTACTTTATTTATTAAAAACAACAGCGACAGGAAAGGATTGTTTGTAGATGCTACTAAAATGCAGGCACAGGAATCGTACCTGCTCACTTCAGGATCTTTTGCTGTTCCTTTTTTAATAAATCCCTATGGTGGTAATGTTGGTATTGGCACATCAGACCCCGGCGCATATAAGCTTGCCGTTAATGGTAATATCCGCAGCAAAGAAGTAGTAGTAGAAAGTGGCTGGGCCGATTATGTTTTTAATAAAGATTATAGCCTGCCCGGTTTAGCGGAGGTAGAAAAATTTATTTTCCAAAATAAACATCTTCCCGATATTCCTTCTGCAGCCGAAATAGAAAAAAATGGTTTGCCCTTAGGCGATATTCAAAAAAAGATGATGGCTAAAATAGAAGAACTAACGCTTTATATCATTGCACAAAATAAAAGAATTGAATTACTGGAAAAAAAATCCAGGTAAATAATTAATACTACCGTATCCATATATAAAAAGCTTCATTTAAAAAATAAAAAAATAGAGATGAAAAAAATCCTGGTTATATTTTTATTTCTTCTTTATAAACCCATGCTGTATGCGCAGCATTTTACACAGGTATTATCTGCAGCCGATAAGCATTTACCTTTTACAGAACAGGCCAATAAAATTAACCGCTTTTTTGATACCGCCCGTGGCAGCAACCGCAGCGGATACAAACAATGGAAACGTTTAGAATGGTTTGCTTCGCAACATATTTCGCCCAATGGCAAACTGGAAAACTACGGCAAGAAAAACTTAGAGGCTCTGGCAGCTGTAGAACAGCAGGAACAGGCTAAAACAACCAACGCATCTTTAGTAAATAATGGAAACTGGTTTAATATAGGTTACACCGCTGTGGGCAATGGAGGTACCACCGCACGCCAGGGAAGGGTAAACTGTTTTGCCTTTGACCCTTTTGATGGTAATATTATTTATGCAGGTACTGCAGGTGGAGGAATTGGGAAAACATTTGATGGAGGAGCCAGCTGGAATAATTTATCAGACAATATGCCCTTAACAAGTTTTTCGGGCCTGGCTGTGCATCCCAATGGCAGCACACTGTATGCTTTAACAGGCGATGGCTTTGACGCAAACGTATATTTTCATGATGGCGTAGGTGTATTAAAATCTAATGATGGTGGCAACAGTTGGCAAACAACTGGCTTAATCAATTCATTAAACGAAGGTGTAGGCGGATATAAAATAAAAATACATCCTGCAAACAGCAATTCTGTAATTGCCGCACTTAGTAATGGTCTCTGGCGCTCACAAAATGGTGGGCAAACATGGGCCAAAATAGGAACAGGATTTAGTGTAACCGATTTTGAATTTAAACCAGACGACAGCAATATCCTGTATTACACAGAATCGTCTTACCCTTACGTAACAAAATTAAACTTAACAACCCTTACAGAAACCTCTGTACTTATAAGTGCAGCTGTGGGTATAAGAAGAATAGAGCTGGGCGTTACAGCAGCCAATCCCAATGCGGTATATGCATTGGTGGGGCCAGGCTACAATACAGGCGGAGCTGGCACTCCCAATGGTACTGCCATGTATAATGGATTGTATTATTCCGGCGATGCAGCAACAACATTTACAAAACAAAATGATAACATTGACATTTTTGCTTTAAACAACGATCAGTCGTGGTACGACATTGTGATGCATATTAATCCTTCCAATGCAAGCGAAGTTATTATTGGCGGGGTACGAACCTACCGGTCTACAGATGGCGGTATAAATTTTAGCCAGTTAAACAGCACAAATCCACAGCTGCACGGAGACGATCATGGCCTTGAACGCAACCTTATTAATGGCTTTATTTATTTAGGAGATGACGGCGGTATTTACCGCAGCACAGATAATGGGGTAACATGGAACAGCATGGCAAGTGGTTTAGTAATAAATGAATTTTACAGGATGGCAGGCTTTGCAGGCAATAATAATTTACTCATTGGCGGCACTCAGGATAATGGGCAGTTTGTACGGTCTGCAAATTCCAGCACTTATAGTGGTGGAGTGCTGGGGCTGGATGGCATGGATAACATTATAGATTTTTCCAATTCCGCTATTATGTATGCATGTATTCAAAACGGAGGATTATTTAAATCAGGCAACGGGGGAGCCAGCTTTGGAGCCCTTACAGTTACAAATGGCGGGGGCAACTGGATTACACCCATCATACAATCCCCTACCGGTGCTACAGCAAATACCATTTTTTACGGTGCAAATGCAGGCATACTCCGCAGTGCAAATGGGGGTGCGTCGTGGGTAAATATTGGCGGGCAAACAGCAGCAAGCTGTTTGGGCATTGGCACAGATGGAACCAATATCAGTTTGTACACATCGGCAGGAGCTTTTATGCAACGGTGCGATAATCCTGGTGCAGGTTCACCGGTTTGGATTACGCTTACAAGGCCAAATACAAATAGCATAAGTGCCATTACTGTAAACCCCGCCAATAAAAATGAAGTATGGATTACCTGCAATGGTTATACAAACAGTGATAAAGTTTACCGCTCTGCAGATGGAGGTGCAACCTGGGCAAACCTTAGCTTAAGTTTGCCTAATGTACCGGTTTACTCCATTGTGTTTGCAAATAATAATAATGCACCTTCCGGCGCAGTGTATGTGGGTACAGAGTTTGGCGTTTTTTATACCGATGATGGCATACCCGATTGGGAATCTTATTATAATGGCTTGCCCCGTATACCTGTAACAGATTTATATGTGCACTATGCAACGGGCGATGTTACGGCTGCAACCTTTGGCCGGGGTATTTGGCGCAGCGAAGCGTATACTTCCTGCCCCGGTTCTTACAGTATTTTTGGTACAGTAACCGGTAATAAATTTTATCAATCTTCGGGCAGTATAAGTTCTGCACAGGTAGTGCCAGGCAGCACTGGTAATGCATTACGCCTAAGGGCTCCAAACAGCGTGGTTTTAATAGATGGCTTTAAAGCATTTAATGGCTCTTACCTGCATGTAGTAAACGGGGCTTGTGGTACTGGGGTTGTTTCTAAAGTGCCGGTATCAAATATTTTACCAGACAGCCTGGTTAATAAAAAATAATTTAGTAAAAGAACGGGAGGATAAAATTTATGAAAAAAATATTTTGTACGGTTGTATGCAGCAGGAATTATTGAACCGGTATTTAAAATATAAAGTTTTTTAAAAATGACTTTATAAATCCACCTTGCTTTTGTACCTAAAGATAAAAAATCTTGTGCCCATACTTTTTTCAGTAAATATTGTACGCTTAAAGTTTAAAGATGCCAAAGACATACAGGAGAAGCAGCAAATAAAAACACTTTGGAATTGAAAATTAAATTTTAAAACAAAGATTTCAAAAATCAGGCGTGGCTATTTGAAATAAATAAACTGGGCAGGCATGAAAAAATATTTTTTAACCACCGTATTTTTCTTCTGCATTTGCAGTTTACTGCATGCACAGTTTGGCAATATTTTAAAAAGAAAAGCAGGCGATGGTGTAAAGCAGGCCACACAAACCACTACAGAAAAAGCGGCTGATAAAGCCATAGATAAAATCTTTGGCAAAAAAAACAAAAGAGATAAACCAATTGCTGAAGCAGAAAATAAAACTGCAGAAGAAAAGACTGATGGTGGTTCTGTACCTGGCTTCTCTCCCTCTATAAAAACATACAGTAAATATGATTTTATACCCGGAGAAAAAATTATTGCTTACGATGATTTTATGAAAGATGCTGTAGGCGATTTTCCTGCAGCATGGACAACCAATGCATCGGGAGAAATAATGACGGTGGATAATTACAGCGGGCATTGGCTCAACATTTCAAAAGAAGGATATTATGTACCTAAGTTTATTAAATCGCTGGCAGATAATTTTACAATAGAGTATGATATTATTTTTTTACCCCCTGAAAAATCAACGGGCCCTAATACCGCTACAATAACCAACCAATTTATTACTTTGCCCGGCAGTAAAAAACCTTTTGAATATTTTACTGATCGCAGCGGTTTTGCTTTAGACCCCTACATGAATAATGTAAGTATTGAAAGCTATACAAAAACTGGCGAAAAACTTTTAGAAAACCAGTTTAACGTAAAAGGTATTCAAAGAAATAAAGCCTTCAGTTATCATGTAGCCGTGTGGCGGCAAAAAGAAAAATTACAGGTTTATTTAAACGAAACAAAAGTAGTGGATGCGCCATCATTACTCTCCGGCGATATTAAATACAATGCATTTCGTTTTCAAACTTCTTTAAACAATGATGGCAGTACATGGCTTATCAGCAATTTTAAATTAGCAACTGGCCTCCCCGATACAAGAAATAAATTACTTACTGCAGGAAAATTTTCTACCACGGGCATTTTATTTGCCAGCAACTCTTCTACTATTCAGGCGCCATCTTACGGCACATTAAAAGATATAGCCACAGTACTAAAAGAAAATACCGGCGTAAAAATTATGATCGTCGGTCATACTGATAATAATGGTGATAACAATGCCAATATCGAATTATCAAAACAACGGGCCATTGCAGTAAAAAATATGTTATCAAAAGAATTTGGCATTGATGAAAGCCGGATGCAAACCAATGGTAAAGGCCAAACCCAACCGGCTGCACCCAACACATCTGCCGGGGGCAAAGCACAAAACAGGAGGGTGGAATTTATTAAAATGTAATTATTACCCGGCAATATAAAATGAAGCTGCAGATAAGTTTTTTGGGGCGGCAGTTAAAAATTGTTTTTGTACATTTAGATAAACCAACCTGGCAAAAAAAATTGACAGTAAAAAGAACGATAGCAATTTTAGTGTTAGCAGTATTTTTAATAATAACCACCACAGCTCAAAACTTTCCCGATCTGCAGTTTGAACACCTGACCACAAAAGACGGCCTTAGTAGCAACAGTGTTACCAGCATTGCAGAAGACAAACAGGGTTTTATGTGGGTAGGCACTATAAACGGGCTTAACCGCTATGATGGCTATCGTTTTAAACAATACTATCATAATAATGCAAACAGTAACTCGTTAATAAATAATACTGTGCAGAATATTTTTTGCGATACCAAGGGACGGTTATGGATAAGTACAGAAGATGGGGTAAGTTGTTTTATTCCTGCTCAAAACAGGTTTATAAATTTCAGTACAAAATTTAAAAACCCCCATCAGTTAAAAAGTAACAGCGGTACAAAAGTTTATGAAGATGAAGCAGGAATAATCTGGCTATGCGGTCAGCTTAATGTGATATACAAAGTACTTCCGGATATCAGCTTGCAGGAAGTAAAAATAAATATACATGCCTTTGCCTTTTACAATATTTCGCTGCTTGGATATACCGGAATATTCCGGGATAGAAATGGTAATGAGTGGGCTTACCAGGTAAACAGGCTTTACCGTATAAACAAAGCAACCAGGCAGCCGGAAAAAACATTTGATTTTTCTCCATTTTTTAAAGCCCAGATACTAAAAATAATTCAGGATAGTGCCGGAAACTATTTTATTACAACATGGAATTCGGGGTTATGGCAGTTTTTTCCAGATAAGGATATTATAAAGCCCGTTAAGGCAGTTCCTAAAAGGATTTTTAATGACCTTGCAGAATGGAATTATAAAAAAGAAAAATGGATAGCCTGTTTAGAAATAAATTTTGGGTTATACCTGCTAAACCCCAAAACATTTGCAACAAAAAAATATGGTTTCATAGCTGCGGACCCCTCTTCTATACATGGTAGTAATTTTAGTTATTCTTTTATTGATAAAAAGGGGAATTTATGGGTGGGTTCCGATAACGGGTTAAACAAAATAGTAAGCGAACAAAATGTTTTTGATATTATCCCCGTTACAGAACCCGGTACTGCAAACTATGATATAAGTACAGCAGGATCCGGTTTTAGTTTTTTTGAAACAGACAGCAGTATATGGCTTTCAAAAAGATTTGTTTCCTCCTTAGAATACGATACTGCTTTTCATTTAAAAAATTATTACCGCAGCCTGTACCCGCTTTCTATAGCCCATTATTCTAATAATGGCACGGCTTATTATTTTTATAAAAAACGAAACGAATTATATATCAGTACCGATAGCGGCCTTGTAATTTATAATTTACTGGTAAAAAAAACGACTGCTTATTTTCCGGCTGAACATCCTTTATTAACCAACTTTCGTACAATTGTGTCTTTAGATGATAGCCGGATAATGTTACGTTCGTTTAGTAACGGGTTGTTTGTTTTTAATACCGTTACAAAAAAATTTACAAAACGGTTTTCCAACACCAACAATTGCAAAGAGTGTTTACCCCTAAGGATAAGTTACCTGTTTAAAACAAAGCAAAATGAAATTTTTGCAACAACCATGGGTGAAGGCAAAAGCCTTTCCACTATGATAAAAACCGGGACAGCTTTGTTCTTACAAAAGCATTAAATGATGAAAAATATTCCATGCAGGCCGGCGATTTATTTGGGATGGATGAAGACAAATCCGGAAACCTGTGGATAACCGGCTCAGGAGGGGTTTTCATTTATAATCCAACTACCAATACTATCCTGGATCAAAAAAATGACAATGAACAAACAGGCGGCTTAACAAGAATTTGTTTTGATAATTATGGAAATGCCTGGGTTAATGGTAATTCGGGTATATGGTGTTACCTGGTTGAAAGGAAAAAATGGATAGGGTTTAACGGGCAGGATGGTTTGCCCGGAAGTGATTTTGATGGAATTATTGCGAAAAAGAAAAATGGCGATATTGTTGCAGGCCTGGAAGGTGCTATAGCCATCTTTCACCCGCAAAAATTAACCGAACAGTTTAATAATTATGCAGCCATACTTACAGAATCATCTGTTAATAACAAAACAGTATCGCTTGCGCTTATAGAAAATGCCGGTAAGAAATTAACTATAGCACCGGGACAAAGTTCTTTTTCAATTGACTTTGCTGTGCTTAATTTTTTAAACCCTGCTTCCACCCGGTATTATTACAAGCTCACCCCTTTAATGAAAGATTTTCAATTAAACGATAATGGCCATATTAATTTTAATGGCTTATCTACCGGAAAATATATTTTGCATGTTAAGGGAGGAGATAAAGCAGGAAATATTTTTGATAAAGAAGATATGCTGGAAATAATTGTGGAGCCACGCTGGTATCAAACCGGCTTGTTTAAAGTTTTTTGCGTTGCGGCATTTGCAGGCATACTATTTTATTTTGTAAGAAGAAGAATTGCAATTATTCGCAAACAGGCTTTACTAAAACAGCAAATAGCCCAAACAGAAATGCAGGCACTGCGTGCACAAATGAACCCTCATTTTATTTTTAACTGCCTCAACAGTATTGAAAATTTTATTATGCAAAACGAAAAACGCCTGGCAAGCGATTACCTCAATAAATTTTCCAGGCTTATCCGCATTATTTTAGAGAGTAACCAGGAATCTATGGTGCCTATATCTGCAGATATGGAAGCCCTGCAATTGTATATAGAGCTGGAGCAACTGCGGTTTAAAAATAAATTTACTTACCAAACAAATATAGATGAAGAACTGCTTAATGGCGATTACCGGGTGCCTCCACTGCTTATTCAGCCCTTCGTAGAAAATGCCATTCTTCATGGTATAGCGCACAGCGATAAACCCGTAAATACTTTGACCATTAATGCAAGCGTTAAAAATGCGTATGTAAATTATACAATAGAAGATAATGGCATAGGAAGAAAAAAGGCAGCAGACTATAATTTTTTAAATAAACCCAATCATAAAAGTGTGGGGCTTTACATTACGCAGCAAAGAATTGAACTGCACAATAATGAACCCGCCAACAGCTTAATAAAAATTACCGACCTTTTTAATATAAAAAATGAAGCCGCCGGAACAAGGGTAGAAGTAAACATAAAAATTAAATAAGATGCCAGCCATTAAAGCCATTTTAATTGATGATGAATACAACAGCCTGCAAAACCTGCAGCAAAAAATAAAAGAATTTTGCCCCGATGTAACCGTGGTAGCCACCACACAAAAACCAGAAGAAGCCATACTGCTTATTAACCAGCACCACCCAGATGTTATTTTTTTAGATATTGAAATGCCAAAGATGAGTGGCTTTAGAATGCTGGAACAACTGGGCCAGCTTGACAGTGAAATTATTTTTACAACTGCCTACAACCATTATGCTATAGATGCCATACGCATGAGCGCTTTTGATTACCTTACCAAACCCATTGCCATTGCCGATTTGCAAAAGGCTGTGGAGCGCCTGGCACAACAGCAGCAACAGCATTACACCAAAGAAAGAGTAGATATTTTAAAACATTCTTTATCTGATACAAAAAGCCAGGAAGATAAAATTACGCTTGCCACCACAGAAGGCATAGAATTTATCCCGGTAAAAAATATCCTGCGCATAGAATCGAGCAGCAACTACTCTAAACTTTTTTTTACTGATGGAAAAAATAAAATTGTTACCCGCCTGCTTAAAGATTTTGAAACCATGCTCCTGCCCTACCGTTTTTACCGCATTCATAATTCTCACCTTATAAACCTTAATTATATTCATAAATATATTCGTGGAGAAGGTGGCCAGGTAATAATGCAAAACGGTGACAGCATAGATGTATCCAGGAGAAAGAAAGAGGAGTTTTTAAAGATGATTACATCGGCATAATCCTCACCCTCCAGCCTCATCCTCCAACTCCCTCTCCGAAGGAGATGGAGCGGCGCTTCTTACAATAATCAACAGCAAATCTTCCACATCATCATTATAATAAATTCAACAAGGGGGCAATACTGTTCAATTATAGATGAAGACAAAATTGGAAGATATAATGTACTGCTTTGCGATACTGTGCTGCTCCTTTCCCTTTGGGGAAGGAGTTAGAGGATGGAGCTTGAAAGCGGCGCAGCATACCACAATCAACATCAAATCTTCCACATCATATTTTGAATCCTCACCCTTCTCCCTCTCCATCAAATGGAGAGGGATCGGTGCTTCTTACAATAATAAACATTAAATCTTCCATATCATCTTTTGAATAAAAACCTCACCCTCCTTCTCCCTCTCCATCAAATGGAGAGGGAGCGGCACAGCATACAACAATCAACAGCAAATCTTCCACATCTTCTTTTGCATAAAATTGAACATGATTCCCAAACAAGAAAATTCTCCACTGTTGAGTTATTAACCAAAGAAAAAATTGGAAGATCCAATGCCCGGCCATATTCCGAAGCACTGCCCCTCTACACTTGTGGAGAGGGGAAAGGGGTGAGGTACGTTTCCTTTATCACCCCCATCACAAACACACTCTGCACATTGCCCATGTTTTCCTGCTGGCTTAATTTGTTTACATGAAAATCGTAGTAGGCATTCATATCGCTGCACACTACTTTAAGCATAAAATCAAATTCGCCGCTTATGCTGTAGCATTCTATTACTTCGTGCAGTTCGTTAATATTTTTAATAAATTTTACGCCGGCAGTTTTGCTGTGCTCCTTCAGCGATACATAACAAATCACCATCAGGCTGCGGTTTACTTTGTTATAATCTAAAAGTGTAACGTATTGTTTTATCACCCCGCTCTGTTCTAAACGTTTAATACGCTCGTGCACCGGCGTGGTGCTCAGGTGAATTTTTTCGCTTATTTCCTTTACAGTAGTGCGGGCATTTTCCTGCAATAATTTTAATATGGCCAGGTCATTTTTATCTAAAGCCACAGGGCCGGCAGGTGTTTGTTCTTTTTTATCAGTCTTTTTCATGCTAAACAGGTTATGTTCCTTTAAAAGTACGTTATAAAAGACTTATCTCCCAAATTTAAATAACTGCTTAGAATTTTCTCCTGCAAACTGTAGCTTTGCATTCTAAAATAAAATTTATGTCAACACTTACATCAAACGCCATCAATTTTTCGCTGGCACACAAAGTAGCAGATATGAGCCTTGCCGCCTGGGGCCGCAAAGAAATCCGTTTAGCCGAAGCAGAAATGCCGGGTCTTATGAGTCTTCGGGCAGAGTACGGCGCATCTCAACCATTAAAAGGTGCACGCATTGCAGGTTGTCTTCACATGACAATCCAGACTGCCGTACTTATTGAAACATTAATTGAGCTGGGTGCAGAAGTTACCTGGAGCTCATGTAATATTTTCTCAACACAGGATCATGCTGCTGCTGCTATCGCTGCTGCTGATATTCCTGTTTTTGCGTGGAAAGGCGAAACACTTGAAGAAGCTGATTGGTGCATCGAGCAAACATTATTCTTCGGCAGCCCTGACCGTCCTTTGAATATGATCCTTGATGATGGCGGTGATCTTACCAACATCGTTTTCGATAAATATCCTGAGCTGATACAACACATAAGAGGCTTGAGCGAAGAAACA
>JAYVGA010000046.1:0-2059 GCA_043772635.1 Chitinophagaceae bacterium | reverse complement strand
GCATAATCATACATTTTTTTCCAATCGTTGCCAATGGCGGCAGCTACCAATAACAATAAAGTAGATTGAGGCTGATGAAAATTGGTAACCAGCATATTGGCCACACGGAAACGGTAACCCGGTGCAATGAGCAATTGTGTTTTGGTAAAAATATTTTTCAGATCGTTATTATGCATCCACCTAAGTAATGCATTTAATGCATCTGTTGCAGAAATAGCTGATGAAGCCAATGGTTCTTCATACACATCCCATTGCCGTAAAAAAAGTTTTTTTTCCTCTGGATGTAAAAATACTTTTACTCCCAGCCAATACAACGATTCTATAGTTCGTAAAGATGTAGTGCCTACTGCAGATATTTTTCCAATATGATTTTTAATTTCCAGTATACTTTCCCATCCCACATCAATATATTCGGCGTGCATTTGGTGGCCAAGCATGGTAGCAGCTTTTACTGGTTTAAAAGTGCCGGCACCTACATGAAGAGTAACAAATGTTTTGCTGATATTTTTGGCCGCTAAATTTGTGAAAATGTTCTCGGTAAAATGCAGCCCTGCTGTTGGCGCTGCTACCGATCCTTCTTCCAGGGCAAAAATGGTTTGATAGCGGCTCTTGTCTTCTAAATTTGTACTGCGTTTAATGTATGGGGGAAGGGGCGTATCGCCTGCTGCTTGCAGAACGGCTGCAAATGAATAGCCTGCCGGAGTCCATGATAATTCAATTCTGTAAGCATCTGGTAACTTTTCTATCATGCATGCTTTTAACACCACAGGATCACCATCAATAAAAACATTTTTTTCCAGCACTTCATTTTTCCATTTGGCAGCGCCGCCTACAAGGCAATGCCACTGCACAGTTTTTGTTGTGCTCATTACACTGCTGTATTCTGTAATACTGCCTTGCGGCTCCAGGCAAAAAATTTCTATTAAAGCTCCGGAAGGTTTTTTAAAACGAATCCTTGCATTTATTACTTTGGTATTATTAAAAACCATAAGTGTTTGCTCAGGAATTAATAAAGCAATGTTGGCAAAAACATTCTCTTCTATATTACCATCTTTATATATGAGCAGTTTAGAAGCATCTCTTTGCGCCAGGGGAAAGAGCGCAATTTTTTCTTCGGGCAGGGAGTAGGTAAATTCTGCTATGGATATATCGGCTGGATTCATTTTTGTAAAAATGCGGTTAATTCATTTGTCCATTTTTGCGTTTCTTTATTGCAAAAAGATTCGTGGCCGCTGTTTTCGTAAATCACTAATTTTTTTTGGCTGCTGATGTTGTTGTATATTTTTTCTGTTTCTTCCTGTGTTACCCTGTTATCGTTTCTGCCTCTTTGTAATAACACAGGGCATTTTATTTTTCTTGCATACTCGTAAGGCCTGTGCTTAAATGCCCAGAAACCCTGCAATGTACCACCCCAGAAAGTAAGCAGGGTGCCTAAAGGTTCTGCCGGTAATTGCAACATTTTCAACCTGCCCTTTACTCCATCACTCAAAGAAGCAAATGGCATATCAAGAATAACTTTTGATGGGTTTAACTGGTAATCATGTATGGCTTTGGTAATGGTTGCAGCGCCCAACGATACGCCATAAAGAATTATATTTTTTTCTCCTTTTGTCTGCAGATAACTGTATGCCAGTTTTACCTCTTCTGCCTCTTTATATCCTATGCTGCAGGTATTTCCCTGGCTGCCGCCATGTGCTCTAAAATCTAACAACAACGCATTATAGCCCAAACTGCGAAAAACATCCGCCTCTTTTAATAACGAAGATTTTTTACCGCCATGCCCATGAAAAATAGCTACGGTTCCCCTGGCAGCAGGAGCAGGTAAAAGCCAGGCTTCTAATTTTAATCCGTTTTTTGCAGTAAAATATATTGTTTCTACAACACTGTCGGGCGCAAGGTTTTTTTGCTTGATAAAATTTGACCCAAATAAAATTTCTTTTGTTATCTCCCATCCCGTTTTTTCACCCTGTTTTTTTATAACTACTTCATTGGGCTCATAAAAGTGACTTAAGCTGTAGGCCTGAAATATCAGCATTACATTAAGTAACACAAATAAAAC
>JAYVGA010000045.1:0-7182 GCA_043772635.1 Chitinophagaceae bacterium | reverse complement strand
AATCAAGGGTGTTTTTTTTTCGGGTTCAAACGTTTCAATTACTATAGTTGTATTGCCTTCAGGCACAAATTTTATTACAGATTTTCTGCCGTCAGATACGGTGTATTCTATTAGTTGATGCTCTATTACTTTGTTATAAGTTCCAGAATGGTCAAACCCTTCACTACCATCTTTTGTTTCCATCCTGTAAAAAAAACTGCCTCCCGTTCTTAAATCATTTTCAGCCTTTGGAGAATGCCAATCTTCCGAAGGACTATTCCACACTGCAATATCAGCAGTGCTCGTCCAGAGTTTCCATGCTGTTTCTATAGTAACATTTATTGTTGTTTCAACTGTTATTGCTTCAATAAGTTTTTCCATATTTATTATTTATAAAAGTATGATCTTGTTATTGGTTCCTCCCATCAGTATCATTTTTTGCTGTATTTATTGTCTTTCCACTTATTGGTTAATAATTCACTGTCAGCTACCAGTTCGTTAAACGGTTTTATTTTTGTGGTTTTCCGCTTTCACTCATTACCCGGTTAGTTGAAGGTTTTTTGTATGAATTTGCTAATGATTGAAAATATTCCGTGGCTTTTTTATTTGTTTTAAATTGTTTTTCAAAGGCGGGTAAAAGTTTTACTTCTTCATCTCATGTCTTCACCAAACATTTCCGCTGCAATAAAAGTTCCTCAAAGAATTACTGTTGAATGGAGCGTCGCCAATGCCGCTCAATCAATGTTCAAATGCTGGTAACAAAAAAATAATTACTCTTGTACCATTATTTTACAGAATAGTATTTAAGTTTATGGGTTTGTATTTTGTATTCTTTAAAATAATTAATAATTTTTTACAGAGGCTTAAAAATTTCCCAGTGATGCCCAAAGGGGTCTTCAATACGACCCAGCCTGTATCCATAATCCTGGTCAGCAACAGGATAAATTTCCTTTGCTCCTGCTGCTATTGCATGTTGTGCCACAGCATCCGGATTTGTTACCTGCAGCCCCATGCGTATTGCAGTGCCACCCAGCGTTTGGGGGCTGTAATTATTATATTCCAGAGCTTCATCAGCTACTACAAACCTGGCTCCGCCTATTGATAATTCTGCTACAGCCTCACCATCCGCACTGGTATTACTCATCAATTCCCGGGCACCAAATGCTATTTTATAAAACGCTATGGCGGCAGCAGCATTTTTTACTGATAGTGTGGGTACAATAACGGTAAGGCTATCGTTTTCCTCTTTTTTATTTGTCATTACAATTAAATTTAAATATCTTTTCTAATCTGCAAATTTTATAAGATTACAATCCGGGTAAATAATCGCAAATTCCCTGCCTTAACTTACAGATGTTTGATATGGTTGCCACTAACATTTATATTTCCTCTAACATAAGTTATAAAAATAATCAGCTTTTTTTACTCCATTCTTTTTGTATCAGCAAAAAATGCGCTGCTGTTTTTAAACAGTGCTGCTGCTCTTTTGCTCCGCAGCTTCCAAATCAATTTCAAACAAACAACAGTTAGGTTCTTTTTGATAATGCCCCGGAAGATTTGCGGTATCCGTTAATGTAAATATTCCTAAAAACGCAAAGCCTGCCGAAGTATAGTGCTCAATCAGTTTTGTATTATTTCCCAACGTATCTAACCTCACAAACCTTTTACCTTTTTGCTGTGCATATTTTTTAGCCCATGCTGTAATGCTGTCTATATACCTGTTTCCCCGTAATGCTGCATTAGTGCATATCCGGTGAATATAAATTGAATCGTTCTTATCCTTTTTTCCCCAAATTTCTTTGTCGGCAAAAGTAATTGCCCAGTTACAGGCTATCACATTGCCAGCCACTATTTTCCATTGCCTTTGCTCCTGTATTTCTTTGATAATAAAAGCGTTTTCAAAAGATGGCCACACCACCGTTTTCTTTTGGGTTTGCAGGTTTCTTGCTGCTTCGTAAAGCGATAAAATCTCCTCTGTATCTCCCGTTAAACAATTGCCAATTTCCATGTGCTGTTTTACTTTTTTAATTAGTTACAAATATCATGGAAATTTAAACCTTACACAACCCGGATCTTGATGTTGTTTTTTGTAAATAAATTTTAAGGTACGCTCTAAGGCCCTGTCAATACTAAGTTCTGGATGCTGTATTTCATCCAATCTTTCAGCTGGCACATTTGCCAGCTTCCATAAGCTGATTGCATTTTAAGTTGACTACAATCTGTAGTCAACTGACTTCCTTCTGCATTTTAGCCTGAGCCAACACATATACATACCCAAAAAATTCCTTACAATAGCAATTTAATTAATAAAAAAAACCTTATCAATATCCCCATCGCTTCATAATTGCAAAATCTTTTTTTACCGCTTCAAGTGGTGTTTTTTGCTGGTACGATTCCTGCTCTACAATAAACTCAGTGGTGCCACCCATTTTTTTAAAGTCGTCAATAATTTGTTTTATGGGCAGTAAGCCTTTTCCTAAAATGGTACTTTCATAATCGCCACCCATCTCGCCTTTACCCGTAACTTTTATTTCATCTTTTACATGCATGCTGGCAAACCTGCCGGGATATTTTTGCAGTACCTCCAGCGCCCTGCCACCAGCACCGTACATATTGCCAATATCTATTTGTTGTGTTACTGTAGCGGCATCGGTATGGCTTAAAATAATATCATAAATAGTTTTGCCATTAAGGGAAGTATTAAATTCAAAATCGTGGTTATGGTAACCAAATTTTAATCCCGATTTTTTACAGAGCTCACCGCATTTATTAAACACTTCTAAAAAACGAATCAACCCGTCGTAATCTTTACGCAGACTTTCATCAAGCCAGGGGCTTATTACATGGCGCTGGCCAGCAATGGCAGCATCTTCTATGGTTTGTTTCCAGCTATCGGTAAAACTGTTGGTAGTTTTATCCCAGTGCTTATCACCTAAAACGGTATGGCCACTGGGCATTTTTAAACCCAGGCCTTCTAATATTTTTTTAAATTCAGCAGCGGGATAGCCATAAAATTTTCTGTCGGCATAATTGGCATGCTCTACATTTTTATATCCTATTGCTGCAAGTTTTTTTAATGTGCCCAGCGGATCTTTTTTCATATCATCACGTACAGAATATAACTGTACACCCAGGTTGATGCTGCCAGCTTTACTTTCAGCAAAAATATATTTTGGTAAAAGCATTGTTGCTGCCAGCGACAACGAACTGTTAACGATAAATTTGCGCCTGGATAATTTCATGATTGTGTAAATTTTACTGTGATAAAAAATAAGTACTGGTTTATACCTTCGCTTTATTTTCAGTTTTGGTTAGTGTCTTCACGAACCGGGCTACGGGTGATAAAAATAAAAATCTGTAAATGCCTTCACTACATGTACTCTCTCTTAAAAGATTGGTTATTATTTACGCTTCAGGCAAAGTTCCCCAATGATATCCTGTTGAATGGAGCGTCGCCTATGTCGCTTAATCAGCGAACTAATGTTTTCACCAAAAAAAATTAATCATTTCCCAACCCCTTCCTCATCTCCCCTACACACCACTCCACAAAATTAATTACCTGGTCCTCCACCGGTGCGTAAGGGCCGGGGCGGTAGCCATTTGTTTCTATACCTTTAAAATTATTTTCACAAAGTTGCCCGTCCTGCTCTCCGGTAATTTCCCAAAATTGAGTAAGGCGATTTACATCATAATCTTTTCCTTTAATCGCATTGGCATCTACCAGCCAGCAAAACTCCACATCGGTGATGGAGGCAGTAACAGCAGTAACCCTCATCGTCCACACATAATCACTTACGGCATCCATCCAAAAATTAGGGTAATTTACAAGCCCCACCACACCGGCGTCATGATCTTTATGTTGGCCCATGGGAATTGAAATTTTTTTGCCATCTACACTATAACTTTCTACACCAGGCCGCAATGGATAACGAACAGCATAGGTTGTAGTGCCGGCAGTTACTTCCACTAATTCAGTAGCCAATGTTTTTTCATTCCATTCTTTTTGTTTTGTTGCGGTTAATACATCGGTATCTTCTCTTAAGTTGGCACCAATTACGGCACTGCAGTATTCAGGATGTGCGCCGCCGCAATGATAACATTCACGGAAATTTTCTGCTACCAGTTTCCAGTTGGCTTTTAAAGTGTAATTTTTTATGGCAGCAACTTTTGCATCATTAATTTTATAAGGAGCTAAGTAGGGTGCTAAACTTTTTTTGATGGGAGAAAAATCAGGAGCATTTTCTGCAAGGCAAATAAATATCAAACCTTCCACCACTGCTGCATGCACCGAACGCAAATTAAATTCGTCTTTACAAAAATCATCGGGCATCATCCGTGCATTTAATAAGGTGCCATCTTTATCATACACCCATTGGTGATAAGGGCATATTAATTTTGGCGCATTTCCTTTTTCATTTAAGCAGATGGCAGAACCCCGGTGGGCACAGGTGTTATAATGGGCATACACTTCGCCTTTATTGCCACGGATAATAATGATGGCATCTTTTTGCAGGTGGTAAATAAAATAATCGCCGGGCTTTGGTATTTGTGCGGTGTTGCCGGCAAAGAGCCAGTTTTTTTGCCAGATGTGTTGCCATTCAGAATTTAATATAGCATTACTGGTATAAAAAGGTTGTGGTAAACTAAATCCTTGTTGATGACTGTTAAGTAATGCTGCAATTTCCAACTGATTCATGGCGATATTTTACTGGGTAAATATACTTTTTAATACAGGCCTTTTGTTTTTTTGGCAGCAGAAATTTTAAAAATAATTAGCCCGATACAATTTTGTGTGCTCCTTTTTTTATACCTTTTGCCCGTATGAAAAATAAATACAATTGCGGGCTGCTATGGGTTATTTTCCTGGTTTTGTGCAGCCTTAACATTGCTGCACAACCTTTCGCAGAAGATATCCTTGCATTTAAAAAACAAGACTCCATTGCTGCTCCGCCAAAACAGGCAATTTTATTTGTCGGCAGTTCATCCTTTACCAAGTGGACAGATGTGCAAAATTATTTTCCACAATTTACTATTGTCAATAGGGGATTTGGTGGCTCATCTATCCCTGATGTAATACGGTATGCGGATGATATTATTTTTCCATACATGCCCAAACAAATTGTAATCTATTGCGGCGAAAATGATTTGGCCGCATCAGATACAGTAACAGGCAAGATGGTATACCAGCGTTTTGTGCAACTATTTAATATAATAAGAAATAAAATGCCTGCCGTGCCAGTGGCTTTTATTTCTCTAAAACCCAGCCCCAGCCGCTGGCATTTAAACAATAAGATGGTTGAAGCAAATACATTAATAAAAAAATATTTCCGCAAAAAAAAGAAAACAGGTTTTATTGATGTGTACCATAAAATGCTGCGCACAGATGGAACACCTATTAAAGAAATTTTTATTGAAGATAATTTGCATATGAATGCAAAGGGATATGCCATCTGGCAAAAAATTATTGAACCATATTTAAAAAAATAATGATTGCTGATGGCTTTAAAAATAATTACCTGCATTTGCTTTTTATTTTTATCCAACCACACTATTGCTCAAAATAAAATTCTGTTAGCATCGCCTGATGGTAATATTGTTTTTACTTTAAGTGCCAATAAAACCATTCCTGTTTATTCAATTGCTTATAAAAAAAATATCCTTATTCAGCAGTCATCACTAATTGTTGATATAGAAGGAATGGGGCTTATGCAAAAAGCCGTTATCAATAAAGTTACTGCAGTTAAAGAAGTAAATGAAAACTATGAATTGGCTGTGGGCAAAGCAAGCCTGGTAAACAATCATTACCGGCAAAGGATCATTTCTTTACAGGATAAAATAAATGCAGCTTATAAAATTGATATTGAAATAAAAGTTTTTAATGATGGCCTTGCTTTCCGGTATCTTTTCCCAAAACAAAATGATAAACCTTCTTTTACACTGCTGGATGAAAAAATAGATTTTAAATTTACAGGCGATCCCATTATAAAAGCATTACCACTTCCCAACTTCACTTCATCACACGAAGGATTTTATATTACCACGCCTCTAAGTAAATTACAAAAAGATACTTTGCTGGATATGCCTGCGCTATTTCAATTTCCACATAAAACATTTATGGCAATTACCGAAGCTGCATTGCTGGATTATGCAGGAATGTATTTGCTAAAACACAATGGTATCATCAGCAGCCGGCTTTCACCCTTACCCAGTCAAACGGCTATAAAAGTAAAAGCAACATTGCCACATAAAAGCCCGTGGCGGGTATTTTTAATAAGCGACAGAATTGGCGCCCTGATAGAATCCAATATCATCACCAGTTTAAACGAGCCGTCAAAAATAAAAAATACAAGCTGGTTAAAACCCGGTACCACTACTTTTCCCTGGTGGAACGGTACGATAATTCCAGACAGCATTAAAGGCGGTAATAATTTTGAGACCAATAAATATTACATTGATTTTTGTGCTGCCAATAATATTAAATACCATACCGTGGTAGAGTATGGCGGGCACGAATGGTACACAAATGATGGCAGCGATTATCAACCCGGAAAAAATTTCGATATCACAAAACCCGTTGATGGTTTGGACATGAAACAGATTTGTGATTATGCCAAAACAAAAAATGTAGGTGTAAGGGTTTGGACACATTGGAAGGCTTTGTACCCAAAACTGGACGAAGCGTTTAAAATTTTTGAACTATGGGGATTAAGCGGAATGATGGTAGATTTTATGGACCGGGACGACCAGGAAATGGTAAATATTCAAACAGAAATTTTAGAAAAAGCAGCCGCACATCATTTGCATATCCAGTTTCATGGGGCTTACAAACCTACAGGGCTTCACCGAACTTATCCCAATGAATTTACAAGAGAAGGCGTAATGAATTATGAATATGATAAGTGGGATAAATTAATAACTCCCAATCGTGATATTGATATTCCTTTTACAAGAATGCTTGCCGGTTCTACCGATTATCACCTGGGTGGTTTCAACGCTTTGCCTGTTGAAAAATTTATTGCACAAAACAGTAAGCCTTATGTAATGGGCACCCGCTGCCACATGCTGGCGATGTATGTAGTGCTGGAAAATTATTTACAGATGGTTTGCGATTATCCTGAAGCCTATGAAGGCCAGTCCGGCTTTGACTTCATCACCCAAATACCCACCACCTGGGATGAAACAAAAGTGGTAGATGCAAGCGTA
>JAYVGA010000044.1:0-16507 GCA_043772635.1 Chitinophagaceae bacterium | reverse complement strand
TAAAGCTGTAGTCTGCTGTTCCATCTATATTTTCATCCACTTCATATGCCCCGTTTTTTTCAACAATTTGTGCTGCAGTAAAAGCTGTAAAGCGGTCGTTATATTTTTTTGCATTGGCATTGCTTACATAAGCAAAGTTTTTATACAGCGGCCTTGTAATAAATGGCTGGCCATAATACTGCAGCGTAAGATCGGGTGTAATATTGTAATTTAAGCGGGCCACAAAACGCAGGGTATTTTGTTTTACCTGGCTCACAATGGTGCGTGTGCTGTTGTTGTAATTAATGTTTTGTACAAACTGATCCTGCCTGCGCATGTAATAACTGTAGTTGCCGCTTACATTTATGCTCAATGCATTTGATGGCTGAAACCGAAGTTCTACACCAAGACCACGGCTCATTACCGTATTGTTGAAGCCCCAAAAGTTGTTGGTTTCTATTTGTGCCATTAATTTTTTCCTGTTGTCCGTGGCCAGGTAATAAAAATATCC
The DNA here is from genome assembly GCA_043772635.1 of Chitinophagaceae bacterium. GTDB lineage: Bacteria > Bacteroidota > Bacteroidia > Chitinophagales > Chitinophagaceae > Ferruginibacter. The sequence goes on along the minus strand of JAYVGA010000044.1, from coordinate 16,017 downwards.
CATGCCGTTGGGCTTGCGTATAGCAGCCGCACCTCTTAATGCATTGTTGGAAATATCAAAAGGATTATAGCTAAAGCTTCCACCCGTTTGCCAGTTGTTTTTAAAAGTGCCATGCATATTTGTATTAAATAACTGGAAAAGAAATTTTCCGCTGTAATCCCACCTGCTAAAGTGGTTGTAATTAATTCTTGCAGATCTGAAAACAGAAAAAGGTTTTTGAAACTGCAGCCCCATCCATGTAAAATGATTGATCTCGTTTGAAGTGAGCATAAAACCAATATCATTTAATTCCAGCTGTGGAGATCGGAGGGTAAGGCCGGTTTCAAATTTAAATACCTGCCCCATTTTACCGGGCTTGCCGGCAATTTTTCCAAACCTTATTGTGCCGCCTGTGCCGGTTAGTGAAGTGCGCAAACTATCTACCCCTAATTCTTTTGCGCCGGTGCGTTGAAAAAGATGTTCAAAAGAAGTTTGTGTATTTAAGATGGCTTCTTTGCTGCCGTTTACATTGCTGTACACCACATTGCCCCTTAGATACCAGGAACGTTTTTTCCAAAAATGCAAAAAATCAAAACCGGCACTGTAGGCACTCCGGTGCAGGATATCTGACAAACCTTTTTCCCTGTTTACGGCTGTAAAGATGCCGCCAATAATGGTATTGCCTCCTTTGTAATCCTGCTGCAGGCGGCTTACAAAATAACTGGTTAAAGGTTCTACCAATTGTTTGCTTCGGCTGCCGTTTTTATCAATGGTGGCCATTTCTCTTTGTGTAATACTTTCCAGCACACCAATGCTTAAACCTTTTTTTGTTTTACCGCTAAACTTGGCTGCTCCGGTAATAGAAGTATTTTGCGGCACGCTGGCATACTCTCCTGCTGCAGTATTTACAAAACCATGTGGCGAGCTGCCAATGCGCCTGCTGTAAAAAAGCAGGTCGGCATCATAATCGCCTTCTGCTGCGGAGCCGGTGAGCTGATATTCAAAAATATTCCTGCTCTCTATAAAAAACGGGCGACGCTCTGCAAAAAAATTCTGAAAGCCATCTATACGCACCTGCGAGGGATCTGCCTCTACCTGTCCAAAATCGGGGTTAATGGTAAAGTCTAAAATAAGATCGTTTGTTACCGCAAGTTTACCATCGAGCCCGGCAGTAAATTTTTTATCAAAGCCTTTTGCAAAAGGATTGCCCGGTTCTTTTTTATACTTGTCTGCCTGTGCAATAATGTAAGGCGCTATTTCTACCTGGCGGTAAACGGGTATATTTTTTATGCCATGCAGCTCTGCAAAACTGCTTACCCAGACGCCGGAACTTTGCGGAATAATCTGGTAAGTACTTCTTTCTTCTTTTCTAAAAAGGCGCCTCATTACCTGGAAGCCCCATACTTTTTCTGCCTCATTGCCATAACGCAACTGGCTGAAGGGAATTTTTATTTCTGCCGTCCACCCGGTTTTATTTATATGCGTTTTTGCAAACCAGATGGGGTTCCAGTTTTCGTCAAAGTTATTGCCGTTGTCGCTTACAAACTCATCGCCCCGCACACCCGATACAGAAATGGTAAAAGAAAAAGCTGTGCGTTTATCATGGTAGCTGTCAATATTAATTTCTACAAAATCGCCGGGAAAATCATCCCGCCGGCCCATTCTTTTTACAATAGAATCGGGCGAGGCATCGTGGCACCAGTAGGCTACGTACAAAAATTTTTCGTCGTATAAAATTTTAAATTGTGTGGGTTGAGAAGGTGCGGCACCTTCGTTGGGCTGCCTTTGTGTAAAATTGCCGCCATAATCTACCGCCTCCCATGCCTGCTCTGATGGAACGCCATCTATAACAATGCTGGTATTGCCTGCCTGCTTTGTAAAATATTTTTTTTGTACGATGGTTGAATCGTTGCCCTGGGCATAGAGAACAATAATAAAAAAGAAATGCATTAAGGTGAGCAGCAGCAGATTTTTAAACATACAACAATTTAGCGCCGGCAGGCCAATAGAAAAATGTAAAATTTAGCAACGGCAATTTACTTACAATAGCTGGTTGAATTTATTTTTAAAAGGTTAAAAATTTATCATTTTAAAATACAGGAGAAAACTGCTTTACCTAAAAGGCAGCAGGTAAAAATATATTAAACAACTAACACTAACTTAGCCTTTTAATAATCAACTAACACAATTGAATAGTATAAAAATTTACACCGATGGGGCAGCAAGAGGAAACCCCGGCCCCGGAGGCTATGGCGCTATTTTAATGTGGAATAACCACCGCAAAGAATTATCTAAAGGTTACCGCCTTACCACCAATAACCGCATGGAACTTTTAGCTGTTATATCTGCATTGGAAGCCTTGACAAAAACAGAACACCCTGTTCATATTTATTCGGACAGCCAGTATGTGGTAAAAGCCATAAGCGAAGGCTGGCTGAACACCTGGATAAAAACAAATTTTAAAGGCGGCAAAAAAAACAGCGACCTGTGGAAACATTATTACCAGCTTGCAAAAAAATTTACCATCACTATGCATTGGGTAAAAGGGCACGCAACCAACCCGTTTAATAACCGTTGTGATGAACTGGCTACCACTGCAGCAGACGGGAAAGATTTAGGCGTTGATGAATGGTATGAGGAGAATGGTTCTAAGGTTTGAAATGGGGTATTAAGGTATTGGGATATTGACGTATTGGGTATTGGGATACTGAGATAATGGGTTAATCAGTCAATGGATTCTTTCAAGCTTTGACTTTTGACTTTTCACCTTTGACATATTAGGCCTTCAAAAATATAAGGCCCGGCATTTGACCATTCACTTATTGACCAAATGACTTGTTAATCCTTCTAATTTATAGTTCACGCAACAGCTTTTTTAAATGCAAATTTTTGCAGCAAATCATAACCGCCAAAAAACACCCCACTGTACACAATATCTGTAGCCACCCCATTTTTAAGAAAAGGTATACCTGCTTCCAGGCAGTTCATCCAGCCGCCAAAGTTTTTTGCATAGGTTGTTGTATCAAACACCCAAACACTGCTGTTGCTGAGCAGGAAAAAGATAAGCGAAGATGCAATGGAAAACCCTGTTACATTAAGCACATTTATCTTTTTTAATTTAAATCCAAATACAGTTATGAGAGCCAGAATGCCATAACCCACTAACTGACCCCAACCCCAAAAGCCAGGTGCTATATTGGTTACTTCAAACAATACATCTGATATAAACATGGCCAGCAAAGGCAATGCAAAAGCCAGCTTTTTATCTTTTATAACAGCACCGCCAAATAATGCCATGGCTATTACGGGGCTAAAGTTTAAGGGGTAAAATGCAATGCGGGATAATGCTGCAGCCAAAATCATTACAACTGCAATCATCAGCATCGTAGTATTTTGTTTCATCTTTTAAATATTTGAGACAAAAATAGGTAATTAAATTTTTATTGAAAAAGATAAAGCGCTTTTATACAGCTATTCATACAGCAGATTAATTAACTTTAATATATGGCAAGGCATAACCAAACGGGTAAAGAAGGCGAAGCACTGGCTGTGGGTTGGCTCACACAACATGGCTATTATATGCTGCATCAAAACTGGCGGCACAGCCATTGGGAAATAGATATTATTGCCAGCAAAGAAAAACGCCTGCATATTATAGAAGTAAAAACCCGTACCTCGGCTATGTTTGGCCATCCTGAAGAAAATATGGATACAAAAAAAATGCAGTACCTAATAAATGCTGCAGAAGAATACCTGTATCAAAACCCACAGTGGCAGCAATTGCAGTTTGATATACTGGCCATTACTATTAATAAAAATGAAGTGGAGTATTTTTTAATTGAGGATGTTTATTTATAAAATATGAATATCGGATGTGGGATATCGAATGTATCTGCTAACAGCTAATAGCTCTCAGCTAATGGCTAATGAAATCTTCTTCTAAAATGGCATAAAAATAATTATCCTTCCATACGCCACGGATAGGAAGTATTTTTCTTTTCATTCCTTCTTTTATCATGCCGGCTTTTTCTAAAACTTTTGCAGATGCTGTATTTTCTGCAGCACAACCCGCCTCAATTCTATGAAGTTTAAGCTCACTAAAACCAAAGTGTAAAAGTTTTTGTAAAGCTTCTGTAGTGTATCCATTATTCCAGTAAGCTGCATGTATTTTAAACCAAACTTCTGCTATGCGGTAGTTTGGCTTTCCCAGGTTTAAAGCTATCAACCCAATAAATTGTTTTGTTTCTATCAGGTCTATACAAAAAATATAAGATGCCCGTGGAATACTGGTTTGGCCAAGCAACCAATCGTTTACTATTTTTTTAGTAACATCAATTGTTTCCGGAATGCCCATAGTATTAAACTCATCTGTTTGTGGTAAAGAATGCAGTGTGTGAATGCTGTTGATATCGGATAACAATATCTCTCTTAAATGTAACCTGTTTGTGTGAAGCATCATAACGGTTTGCAGTAGTGTATGCAGAAACAATCAGCAAAAATAAAATTGCTTACCCAAACAAGTGGCAGAAAAAACTTACCGGTAAACACCTCCCAAACTTTTCAAACTTATCAAACTTCTTAAACCTTTGAAACCTCTTAAACCCCTTACACCTTTCCCACTCTCGCAATCATTTTCTCTACCATTTTAAAAGTGGCCGGGCAATAATCTATATTTTGTTTGTGCACATGGGCATACTCACTCCACTTCATTTTGGTAAGATGCGGAAAACCGGCGCAGTCTACCGGGCGTATAGCATATATAGAACATTTGTTATTGGTAAGATTTAAAAACTGGCAGGGTTGATTTACGTTTACCATGTCTTTGTTTTTATCTTTCTCCAGCCACTGTTTGGTAAAGGCTTCGGGTGTTTGATTAAAATGAGCAGATATTCTTGTAAGATCCTGTTTGGTAAAAGTGGGCGTCATTTTTTTGCAGCAGTTGGCGCAGCTGAGGCAATCTACTTCTTCCCAAACCTCTTTAGAAATATCTTTGGTAAGTTTAGCAATATTTGCCGGTGGATTTTTTTCTGATTTGTTTAAAAAACTCCTGAAGGGTTTTCTGTATAATGATAATTTTTTTCTGAAGGAACGAAAATTTACCGCTAGCATGTTTACTTTTAGATTGGTGGAAAGTATTTCTGTTGCGAAAATAATGTTTAATTATATTGTACAATCAATCAAAAAAATTAGTTGAAAATTAATTATGTGGCAGGCTTACAAAAAAGGATTTAAAGCATGGCTTCAACTGGAAAAATCGTTATCGGATAACTCTGTACAGGCTTACCTGCACGATATTGAAAAACTTACTTCGTGGTTGGTGCTGCAACATCAGGAAAAAAAACCATCAGACCTTACGCTTAAAGACCTGGAAAAATTTGTGCAATGGATAAATGAACTTGGTATGACGGTGGCCTCGCAGGCCAGGATAATTTCGGGCCTGCGCAGTTTTTATAAATACTGTATGCTGGAACAGATAAGCAGCACCAACCCTACCCTGCTGCTGGAAGCGCCGAAAATGCTGCGGAAATTACCGGATGTTTTAAGCTTTGAAGAAATAGAACAGCTTATTGCGGCCATAGACCTTAGCAAACCAGAGGGCGGGCGCAACAAAGCTATCCTGGAAACGATGTACAGTTGCGGACTAAGGGTGAGCGAACTGGTGAACCTGCGGCTGAGCAATTTATTTATGGATGTAGGTTTTATAAAAGTAATTGGTAAAGGAGATAAAGAAAGACTGGTGCCCATTGGCAGGGATGCCATTAAGTACATTAATATTTACCGCAATAATATACGTACTCATATAACCATAAAACCCGGCGAAGAAGATATTGTTTTTTTAAACCGTCGTGGCCACCGGCTTACCAGGGTTATGATTTTTTTAATATTAAAAAGCCTGGTAAAAATTGCAGGCATTCAAAAAAATATTTCACCGCATACGTTTCGTCATTCTTTTGCCACACACCTGGTAGAAGGCGGCGCAGATTTGCGTGCCGTGCAGGAAATGCTGGGCCACGAGAGTATTACCACTACTGAAATTTATACCCACCTGGACAGGGAATTTCTTCGCACTACTTTGCAGCAGTTTCATCCGGCGTTTAAATAACAGGGTGTTGCAGAAGGGTTGTCAACTTTTAATTTGGTTGCTCCTAACCCATGGTGGCTCCTACTGGAGCCGGGGTTTCATAATTGTGATATTTCTATAAACAGGGTGCTCCTCGGAGCATATAAGACAAATCAAATTTTGTTACGGTTACATTAATTTTTTTTGCCGTAATATTTTTATCACGCATTATTTTTAATCTTTCTTTCATTGCTCCAGCGGAGCTCCCTGTTTATAGTCTTCAGCCCTAATGGATTTGCCGGCTCCGGAGGAGCCACCTGTGAATTGAAGACTGTTGCTATTTCTATACAAGAGCTTATAAAAAACGAAAATTTTGCGATTCCAATAGCTTCTTTTTGCAGTTATACATTTCCTTCATTTGACTTTTATTCTAATGCATCATTGCTCTTCTGAGGACACTGTTTATAGTTCTTAGTGGTAATGGATTTACAAGCTTAGGAGTAAGGTAGTTTTAGAGTAGCTAAAATATTTTTTTTAATAATACTATTTCGTTTTTTGTAATCAATTTAAATAGAGCCTGCGAACTGTTCTGATAATATAGTTGCATTAAAATGGGCACAGGTGGCTCCGCTGGAGCCGGATACCCTTTGCGTTTTGAAGCTACAAACAGTAGGCTCCCCAGGAGCCGGGCATGTAATATTGAGGTATCTGTTTATTAAATTAACTTCTTCAAAAATAAACAAAATGAATTTTGGCTTTTTTTCGGCTTCACCCCATAGTTAATTTTAAGGGCATGTAAATAATTTTTCTTACCATTTTTGGGTAAATTTGGTAGATGATACAAATGCAGGAAATAGAAGAAAAGGGTACTGCTGCTGTTAAACGGATGCGTGTAAAAAATTTACAAAATGGATTACCCTTTATGATAAATATAAAAGGTTTACCAGCGAAGCAATGTTACCTGGAATACCCTAATGGATCTATTTCTTTGGTTACAACAGAAAAATCAGCAATAGACTTTACACTTATACGTACCCTCTCAAAAAATGAAGGAAATGAACTTCGTAAAAAATATAATTTACCTCTTTAAATCTCATGCCATCTCTCCTCATCTTTTCCTTTTTAATAACAACTTCAATATCATTATTTACTTACTGATTTTGAATTTACAAAAATTAAAATCGCAACTTTTAAAATTGCAGAAGGGTTGTCAACTTTTGTGAAAGCTTGTGGCTCAAAAAAAGTTGACAACCCTGCGAGCCAACTTTCTGCACCATCGCCTTTAACTAAACAAAAACTCCACATCTTCTTTGGTAAGTTGTTTTACAAATCCTTCATTATCGCCAATAAGATTATCGCTCAGTTCTTTTTTATTTTTTTGCAGGGCAATAATTTTTTCTTCAATGGTATCTTTACAAATCATTTTGTAAGCAAATACATTTTTGGTTTGGCCAATGCGGTGCGTACGGTCTATAGCCTGCTGCTGCACTGCATTATTCCACCAGGGATCAAAAAGAAAAACATAATCTGCCGCCGTTAAAGTAAGGCCCGTATTACCCGCCATCAGGCTTATTAAAAATACATTTGTAGTATTGCTTTCCTGCTGAAAACTGGCTACCATAGCGGCTCTTTGCTTAGGCGGTGTACTGCCATCCAACTGGTAAAAACTAATTCCCTTTTTATTAAAAGTTTCTGCCAGCAGGTTAAGCATTTTTGTAAACTGAGAAAACACCAGTACTTTATGATTACCCAGGCCGGCCAGTTCTTCTAACAGCATCTCTGTTTTTACAGAGTGGGTAGTGCCTTGTTCTTCGGCAGGTAATAAAAGGGGCGAACTGCATACCTGCTTAAGTTTCATAATGCCCTGCAGTACGGCCAGTTTACTTTTTCCCAAGCCCTCATTTTTAATATGCGTAAACAGGTTGCTTTTTATGCTTTCTTTAATTTGGTTGTACAAATCTTTTTGCGCCATACCCATATTGCACCACAAAACAGATTCTGATTTTTCCGGCAGGTCTTTGGCTACCTGTTCTTTGGTGCGCCTCAAAATAAAAGGTGCGGTTAGTTTTTGCAGCATGATTATTTTTTCTTCGTTGCGGTCACGGTCTATGGCATCGGCATATTCTCTTTTAAAAAATTCTTTACTGCCAAACATCCCCGGTAATAAAAATTCCAGCTGTGCGTATAAATCAAAAGTATTATTCATAACCGGTGTACCGCTAAGGGCTATCCTGATGGCAGCCTGCAACTGGTAAATGGCCCTGGTGCTTTGGGCTGCAGGGTTTTTAATGTTATGGCTTTCATCTGCCACACACACATCAAAAAAAATAACAGACAGCTGTTCTATATCGGATCGCATGGTGCCATAACTGGTAATGCATACATCCATATTGCCGGCATTAATAAGTGCAATATCCCTGGCCTGCCCGTGATGAATATAAGTGCGCAGGTGTGGTGCAAACTTTATTATTTCCTGCTGCCAGTTATAAATTAAAGAAGAGGGGCAAACAATAAGCGCTATGCCACCGTTTAATTGTTCTAACCTGTCGGTAATAAAACAAATGGTTTGTAATGTTTTGCCAAGGCCCATATCATCGGCCAGGCAGGCACCTGCATTTATTTCTGCCAGCAGCTTTAACCATTCAAATCCTTTTTGCTGGTAAGGCCTTAATGTGGCATTTATTTTTTTAGATACCGGGTACAATACTTCATCCGGCTGCTGCCAGCGTTCCCAGTTTTGCCACCAGTTTTCATGTCCGGTAATTTTAAGAGATGATTTTGCGCCGGCATTTTCTTGCTGGGTTATGGCAAGCCACTGTGGAACCTTTAATTGCTTTTTATCTACTTTGCTATGTTTAATTATGGCAGCATATTCATTAAGCCATTCTTCATGTAACACACCCATAGAGCCATCCTTAAGCATCACCGCCCGCTGCCCGGCAATGAGCATTTTTTGTAACTCTGCCAGCGGTATTTTTTCTTCGCCAAACTGCAGAGAAAAATTTACCAGTAAACTATGGCTGTCTTTTGTGTGCACCTGCAAACTGGTAACGGGCTGATAAGCCGAGTACCTGAAGTGGCTGAGCATATCTATACCGGCCAGTTCTATATCCATCTGCAGCAACTGGTGATACACTTTTAAAAACCATTGTTTTTTTTGAGCATCTGCAAAGGATAAATAATAATAACCATTGTACTGGTTTATAAAATTGGGATGCAGTATTTCCAGTTGTTTTTTAAAGGCGGTTTCTTTTTCTTTATTGCGTTTTACAATAACAGCTTCCCCCTTATCTGTTGTTTCAAAACTGTCTTTCCACTCTCCATCTACCAGGTAGCCATCATAAAGCCATTGTGGTGTAAGCATTAAAAAAGCATTGCTTATTTCGCTCAGCAAAACCCGTGGCCGGGGATCTACCTGTACCGTGGTTACAGCAAATAAATTATTACGCTGCACAGTGTAGCCCTCCTCCAGTTTACTTAAAATATGTAGTGCAAATAAAGCCGGGTTTGTGCTGTATTGCCCGGTATTGTTTTGCTGCAGCCATTGCAGGGTTTGATAATCTTTGCCGGCCAGCAAAAAATATTCGTTCCTGCTTTCCAGCAAAAAATGAAACTGGCGAAAACTACTGAGGTTATAATTACTGTTGTTTATGGTAACAATAGTTTGCAATTGTAAATGGTTTCCTTCTTTTACCACTTCAAAATGCAGCAGCGGTTTGTAAGTACTAAACACACAGGCAGCCGTTACCATATGGCCTGTTGCAGGGTTGGGCACCTGGTGATACCATTTTACCAAATGTGCAAATGGTTTTAAGAATTCAAACTGCTCCTGCACTTTTCTGGTGTATGCCGGCAAATAAAACTGCTGCAGCAGCACACCCGATTTTTGCTGTTTGTACTTTTTTTTAATACCGTCTTCTAAAAGTAAAAGTCCTTCGTTGGTTAAATGGTAAAGGCTGCTTTTTGCAGGGGCTGGTAACTGGCTAAAATATTTGCGCAGGTCTATATTATCCAGTTCTGCCACATCATACTTTATGCTCTGGGCATCTTTATATACCTGTATAAAACCAATGATGTTTTTATTTTCCGTAAGCCGCAGAGGGAACAATATGAGTGCGGTTTTCTTTTCTATTTTTTTATTGGCCATAACACAAAAACAAAAGCCTCACCCCAACCCCTCTTTCCACCCCGATAGCTATCGGGGCAAGAAGGAGAGGGAACTGGAATTGAGTATTTTAAAATTTAAATTAGTTTAACTTAACAACATTGTCCGAAGTGGTAATAATAGGTTGTATAGAGTTAGACTAAGCTATAATAATATCAATGCTTCGGACTCTAAAGCAATTTTTATTATTCTGAACTTCAGATATCGCCAATAAACAACAAGTTAAAATACCCCAAACAAAAATAATCAATCACAAAAAATTTAAGGAGAAAATATGCCTGGCAATAATTACTGCAGCGAAAGAGAGCCCTTATCAGAATCTGCATCTATATTACTTACCCGCCTGCGGTAGTTTTTAAACATGCTCTGCCATCTTAATTTAAGCACACCAAGTATGCCTTCTTTTACAATGCCTTTGTTCATCTTGCTGGCACCCAGCTCACGGTCTATAAATGTAATGGGCACTTCTACAATTTTAAAGCGCAGTTTCCAGGCTGCAAATTTCATTTCTATCTGAAAGGCATAACCTGTAAAACTTATGGCATCAAGATTTATGGTTTCCAGCACTTCTTTTTTGTAGCACACAAAACCGGCAGTAGGATCATGTATGGGCATCCAGGTTATCATGCGGGTATAAACAGAAGCGCCTTTAGAAAGTATAATCCTGTTTGCCGGCCAGTTTGCCACTGCGCCATTTTTTACATAGCGTGAGCCTATAGCCATATCGGCACCATCCAGGCAGGCATCATATAACCGGTTTAAATCTTTGGGGTTGTGAGAAAAATCGGCATCCATTTCAAAAATATATTCATAGCCTTTTTGAAGCGCCCATTTAAACCCATGAATGTAAGCGGTACCCAGGCCAAGCTTGCCCCTTCTTTCTTCTAAAAACAATTGCCCCGGGTAGGTGGGGAAAAGCGATTTTACAATAGCAGCCGTACCATCCGGCGAGCCATCATCTATAATAACCATATGAAAACCGCTATCCAAAGCGGCTACTGCTGCAATAATTGCAGCAATATTTTCTTTTTCGTTAAAGGTTGGTATAATTACTATTTTCTCCAAATCAGGTAGCCTGTTTAAGTTTCAAATTTAAGGTATAAAATTTTTGCAGGAAGATGATAAAATTGAGGGTACAGCATTTAAAAATTGTTTTTTATTATTTATATTTCATTACTCTGTTAATAAAAGATGCCAAAAGGTATGCTGATGAAAGGATTGTGACACAACGATGATCCCATGAAAAACTAAAGCTGGTATTAAAAAAACTTAATTTAAAACAGCTTTTTATTTATTCTTTAACAGGGCCCTGTTAAATATTTCGGTGAGTTTCTTCTTGGTGTGCATCGGAAAATCGCCCTTCATCATCCAGTCGTAATACTGGGGTTCGTTTCTTAAGATATCTGTTACCGATTTACCTTTATATTTTCCAAAATTAAATACTTCTACACCCTTATCATCGTACACAAAACGGCGGGCATAATCCACAATTTTTTCTTCGCCAATCTGCGTTAAAATAGAGTCTACCGTATCGCCCAGTTTTTCGTAACGCTCCACCTGCGCTTCCAGCACTTCAATGGTGGCCTTAATATCCACTTCGGCACTGTGTGCATTTTCCAGTTCTTTATTGCAAAAAAACTTATAGGCTGCAGTAAGGGTGCGGGGTTCCATCTGGTAAAAAATATGCTGCACATCTATCATTCTCCTGTCGCTAAGATCCACATCCATTTCGGCCCTTAAAAATTCTTCCATTAGCACGGGAATATCAAACCGGTTGCTGTTGTAGCCACCCAGGTCGCAGTTTTCTAAAAACTGTTTTATCTCATTGCCTGCCTGTTTAAAAGTGGGGGCATCTTTTACCATTTCGTTGGTAATGCCATGTATATCTATTGTAGCCTGCGGAATGGTCATTTGCGGGTTAATCAGTTTGCGCTTTACCAGGCGTGTACCATCTGCCATAAGTTTTACAATGGCTATCTCTACAATCCTGTCACTCGAAAGGTTTACACCTGTGGTTTCTAAATCAATAAAGGCAATGGGGCGGGTTAATTTTAACATCAGGTTAGTATTTTTTTTGGGGTTATTTAGATTGGTTTACATCTAAGTTAGCCTATTATGTATAATAAACACAACAAAAGTAAGTGATTGCCGTTTTAATCTTTTATCCATTTATAAATTATCTTTGCGTAAACAATAAAATTTTAAAACCATGAAAAAAACAATTTTTGCAGCCATTCTTTTAATCTCGGCTTTTGCCATTACAAGTTGCGGAGCAAGCAGAAAAACAGGATGCCCTGCCGTAGCTAAAAATTCTATCCCTACTTCTATAAAAGCATAATGAACTGGACAATCCTTACCGCCGAAGCCGATATTGCTTCTATAAAAGAACAATCATTTTTTAGCCCGCAGGTTATTTTTAAACACAGTACCCGCTGCTCTATAAGCAGTATGGCCAAGAGCCGCCTGGAAAGAAACCAGCAGCCCGCGGGTATAACTTTTCATTACCTTGACCTGGTAGCCCACAGAAATATTTCAAACAGCATTGCCCATACTTTTAATGTGCCGCACGAATCGCCACAGGTGCTGCTTATAAAAAATGGCGAATGTGTTTATGAAGAAAGTCATAGCGGTATAAGCATGGACGATATAACCGAGCAGGCCGGTATGTAACCTGCTATTCTGCACAATTTCTCTCCTCTTACTATTTTAAAAAAGCATAGGAACGCCAACAGTTTTACCCTGGTAAAGCTGCGGCCCCGCTTTTTGCTATTACTCCGGCACAGACCCTGCACAAAACCCTCACCGGGGTAACCGCTTCAATCGGGCGTATGATTTCAGCGGGAGAAAATGGAGGGGCATTTATGAATGAGGAAGTTATATTGCCGCTACAAACAATTAGATTTGTATAACATCAGTTTACTAATTTTCAATATCAGATAGTTTTCTATAATTGAGTTTAGTAACATAAATTACAGCGTTGGCTGCTATTTGACGACTTTTCAAGCCTGAAACTGACTAAACATAATGACTGATACTGTTGATTATATTTCCATCAATGATATTTTTTGGGTTCAAATCAAATCGCATTTGGTTTCATTTGGTTTTAAAGGACTTCCAGACAATGTCCATTTTACAATTGGTTTTGATGACAGAAGCCCAGACATAAATCTTCATATCACCAAAAATGTTGCAGACTCAATAAACAAACCCAAAATCAGAATTATTTGTATAGACAAAATACTTTTAGAAGAAATTGCACCTTCATTATCTCTTGCAATGTTGAACAAGATTTTGCAGCCAATTGACCTCGGCGAACTTAAACGTAAATATAATTATGATTTAGGTTTTATCTCATTTGACAATTTTGAACATTCAAAGACTTATTCTTTAACTGAACAAAAACTAATTGACAGTTTTAAAGACATCTCAAAGTTTAAAAGAAAAACAAGATTAAAAATTGAAGGAGATATTGAAGAACGTCTGGAATTATTTTCAATTTCAGAGGATTTACAGTCATCGATTTTTGACAATATGGTTGAACTTACAACTGAGTTTCAAAAACCTGTTGACGGAGGAGTTATAATTTCAGAAGACAATACATTGCAAGTAATTCGGTTTAACTACAAGTGGTTTACTATAAGAACAGATTTAAAACCATTTGACTTGCTGAAAGCATTTATAAATCCAAAATTAGAAAATCATTTAATTTGGAAAACTAAAAGAGCATTAGTAAGTATCAAATATGCTGAAACGTATGCTGACACAAAACAATTAGACAAACCAGTTCGCCTTGATTAAAAAGATAACACAACCACAAGAGAATTTTACTGTAGCTAATATTGGGTTTGCTACACTTTTAATACAACCCAATTAGAAACTATGCTAAACTTTTTTGAAGAATTAAATTTTAAAAATTGGAACTCACTCAAAGAATTTTTTGGGACACTTGATTCTGATTGGTGTTTCAGAGGACAATCTGATTTTAATTGGCGACTTAATTCATCAATGGACAGAGTTTCAATAGCAGTAGACCAACTCAAAAACTACAAGCAAGAATTTGAAGGACATATGATAAGAGATTTCAAAAGAAATTCTCAATTCTATTCCGACAAGCGATATTTAGTTGAAACTGACTTTCAAATAATTGCTTATATGCAGCATTATGGTGCACCAACAAGACTTTTAGACTTTACAGAATCACCTTACGTTGCCTCGTTTTTTGCTATTGACAATTCAAAAGAATTTTGCTCTGTTTACGTCATTAACTATATGGAGCTTTTATCTTCAACACGACGGTTGTTTGCAACTCAAAGAGATGACAACAGTGAAGAAGTAAACGCATATAAATACGCAGGCAGTATGAGTGCAGAAAATGTTTTTGACAAGTTGGTTCTTGGTAAAAGACAATTTGCTTTTGTTGACCTTGTTCAACCATTTTATATGTTTGAAAGAATTATCCAGCAACAAGGACTTTTTCTTTGTCAAGGCGACATAAAAATGGATTTCGAGAGTAACCTATATGCAAACTATCTTGTAGCATCTTCTAGTGGTTACAAACCAATGTATAAAATTAAAATTCCTGTTGAATGGAAGATGGAAATACTAAAAGACTTAAACAGAATGAATATTAATCACTCAACATTATTTCCAGGTGTTGAAGGTTATTTCAAGTCTGTAAAAAATATTTTTGACATTTCAGCAACTGACAGACTAAAGCATATTGACAAAAGCTATTTAAGTGAAGAGAGCTAAAACGGCAGCTAACATATAAGGCTCAAACAAAGTGTAGCGCAGCGGAACTTTTATTCATACGGTTGCTATACTCTAAGTTCACATTAAATCTCCAAAAATCAACAGTATATTTTTCAGCACCTTCATCTGGTAACCCCTTGGTAACAATTATTTGATTTTTTTATTTATAATCTATATTGATTTTTTTTGAATTGTTTTAAGAAGTATAAATTACAGTATTATTAAACATACTATGACAGCACCTAACTATAATGAATGGGAAGTAAAATCTTTACAGGCACGGTACAATGCTATGCTGGGCATTACTCTTGATATAGAACAAGCCGAAAAGGTTTTTTTATTTGAAAAAGAAAAAAATTCCGGATCATCTAAATATTTTTTTTCTGCCTGGGAAGAATTGGATTATGAGCAGGTTATTTTCCAGGAGATTTTAACGCCATTGCAATTTGAACATTATAAATCAGAAAAGAAATTACAGTTAAAACAAATTGAAGAAAGTTTAAGTGAAAATGATAAGCAATATTTACCCCAACTAAATGCTGCACAAGAAAGATTAGTTTATTACAAAGAAATTTTAATTCCGGCATTACACAAAAATTTAAGGCTATGCAATCCAACCCAATTTTATTACATTGAAAAAGTAAATTTTCTTAAATCAGAATACAGGAAATATTTGACAGATGCAAAAAAACAAATTTTAGTTGAACATTTCCGGCATTACAAAACATTTCAACCGATACTCTTAAAGCTTTCTCTTTTGGAACATGAACAAATATGCTTGTATCCCGATTATTTTGCTTTTAAAGCAACCATGGATACACCTACCAGGGCTGTTGCTGATTATTTGCTAGAAAAATTATCACGAGTTGCTGACTCCTTATCTGAAAAATTAAAAGAAACTATGGCTGGTTTAAAAGAATTTAATACTCACAATACTGCAAAACATCTTTGTGAAATAAGAGGCTGGCATACGATGCCTCCTGTCAATGATAAAACAGAAGAACTTATGTTTACCATTCTTTTTGACCCGGAAAAGTACATCTGAAAGTAAAGGAATCAC
>JAYVGA010000043.1:0-3698 GCA_043772635.1 Chitinophagaceae bacterium | reverse complement strand
GCTTTTACTTTTTTAAGGTATTCTCCAAATTTCATATAGCCATCTGCGGTATTAATAGGCGTATAGGAATCGCTCTTTACATTATTATACACACCCACTTCTGCATGGCCCACGGTATCTATAAAATAATCCCAGTTCCATTTTTGCAGCGCCGGCCATTTTTTTACAAGCCCGGTTATTATAATCGGCTTCATGGTATCATAATAATTCTTCTTAAATTCTTTTGGGCTGATGTTTTCTACTTTATCTATAACATTTAATTGCATATTGATAATATTTAACGGCAGCCAAAATTAGTAATAAATACCATTAAACCTGTTTACAAAAAACTAATAACCATTAGTTTTGTGTTTAATGGCAAAAATAAAAGCAGCCGGCAATGGCTCAAAAAAAGATGTTATTATAAAAAAAGCTGCAGCATTGTTCAGAACAAAAGGTTATAAGGCAAGTTCTATGAGGGAACTTGCCGAAAAAATTGGGGTAGAAGCCCCAAGCCTTTATAACCATATTGGCAGTAAAAGCGAACTGCTGCAGAGTATTTGTTTTAAAGTAGCCAACGATTTTACGCTTCACCTGCAGGAAGTAGAAATTGCAGATGTTCTGGTGGTGCAAAAATTAGAACAGCTCATCCGTTTTCATATATGGATGATGCTGCAGTTTTTTGATGAGGTATATGTAGCCAATCATGAATGGAAATATTTAGAAGAGCCACACCTGGGTAATTTTTTGGGCAAAAGAAAAATATACGAAAGCAGGATGCTGCAGCTGGTAAAAGATGGAATAAAAAAAAAGGAATTAAAAAATATTCATCCGCATGTAGCGGTACTCACCATTTTATCTGCAGTTAGGGGGTTGGAGTTTTGGCAGCGGCACAAAAAAGAAATTAGTGCAGATGTGCTGGAAGATAATATGGTAAATCATTTATTAAACGGATTAATTATATAAAATGGCAGTTCACTTTCACCCGCTGAAAATTAAGGAGATAAAAAAAGAAACAGCCAGTTGTGTTTCTATTTGTTTTGAAATACCCGATGATCTGCTCAATGAGTTTGCTTACAAAGAAGGCCAGAACATCACCATAAAAAAAATTATGGATGGGCAGGAGCTGAGGCGTTCTTATTCTATATGCGCAGCTCCTTACGAAAATGAATTAAAAGTAGCTGTTAAAAAAGTAGATGATGGTTTGTTCTCTCAATTTGCAAATGACCATCTGCAAAAAGGAGATACCCTGCAGGTGCTGCCTCCTGTGGGTAAATTTAATGCCAAGCTGCATGACGGTAAGGCCGGTAGTTATCTTGCCATAGCAGCAGGCAGTGGCATTACGCCCATCATTTCTATAATTAAGCATACCCTGCACACACAGGCCGCTAGCCAGTTTACGCTGGTATATGGCAATAAAAGCCGTAGTTCTATTATTTTTTTTGAAGAACTGGAAGGACTTAAAAATAAATACATGCAGCGGTTTAATTTTATAAATATTCTGAGTCGGGCAAAAACAGAAGCAGCCATTAATTATGGCCGCATAGACCATGATAAATTAGCTACGCTACAGCACATTCTATCCTTCAAAACTTTTGACAGCATTTATCTTTGCGGCCCAGAACAAATGATTTTTGATGCCAGCGATTTTTTACAAAACCTGGGCATTTCAAAAAACAATATACATTTTGAATTGTTTACAACGCCGGGCCAAAGCAATATAAAAAAAGAAACTTCATTTGCAGAAACAATGGTAGATACAGGCCCCAAAAGCAACATCACTTTAAAACTGGATGGCCGCACCGTAGATTTTAAATTAGCCGGCAAAGGCCAAAGCATTTTAGATGCTGCACTGCAGCAGGGTGCCGATTTGCCCTATGCCTGCAAAGGCGGTGTGTGCTGCACCTGCCGTGCAAAACTGGTAAGTGGCCAGGTAAGCATGGATGTAAACTATGCCCTGGAACCAGAAGAAGTTGCAGCAGGTTTTATTCTTACCTGCCAGTCTCATCCCCTAACAGAAAACGTTGTGATAGATTTTGATATAAAATAAAATCAAAGCTTATGATACGTTTAATGAACGATGAAAAATGGTCGGTACTCCGGGGCCATAAATCAGCTTACGGCGACAAATATGCTATCAGCAATTGCGGGCGGCTTGTAAAATTCCGGAAAGAAATTGCAGAGGGCAGCCTTTTAAAATGCAGCCTGCAGGAAGGTTACCCCATCTGGCGTTTTAAAACAAATGGAAAATACGAGCATGCTTTACTGCATCGGTTGGTAGCTAAATACTTTTTACCAAGGCCACAGAAAAATGAAACAGTAGTTATTCACTCCAACTACAAAAAAGCAGATAATCATTTTTACAACCTGCAATGGGCTACGGTAAAGGAAGCATCTGCTCATGCACAGGGAAGCCCGGCTGTAAAAAAACTAAAAAAATTAAGGCGTGAAAATGCCATAGTGGGAAATGCAAAACTCACCATTACGGATGTAAAAGAAATAAAGCAATTATTAACCCAACATATAACACTAAAAGAAATTGCTGCAAAATATAAAGTAAGTGATATGCAGATTCACCGTATTAAAACGGGTGAAAACTGGAGTAATATAAAATAATCATCAAAAAATTTAAAACAGCATTTTAACTAACAACTGTTAGTTTTTTATTAATTTCACCTTCTAAATATTAGTTATGCCATTACATGATTTAGAAAAAGCCTTCCAGGAAAAGATTGACAAGGAAATAAAAATTGAGCCAAGGGACTGGATGCCAGATGCCTACCGCAAAACCAATGTGCGGCAGATAAGCCAGCATGCCCATAGCGAAATTATAGGCATGTTGCCCGAAGGTAACTGGATTAGCAGGGCACCATCTTTAAAACGAAAAGCAATCCTTATAGCAAAAGTTCAGGACGAAGCAGGGCATGGCCTTTACTTATATTCTGCAGCAGAAACACTGGGCACCACCCGGGAGCAAATGATAGATGACCTTAATAGTGGCAAGGCAAAATATTCTTCTATTTTTAATTATCCCACATTAACCTGGGCAGATATGGGTGCTGTGGGTTGGTTGGTAGATGGTGCCGCCATCTTAAACCAGGTAATGCTTTGCCGCACCAGTTATGGTCCTTATGCAAGGGCAATGGTAAGAATTTGTAAAGAAGAAAGTTTTCATCAGCGCCAGGGTTTTGAAAGCCTGTTGGTTTTATCTAAAGGAACCGATGAACAGAAAGCCATGTGCCAGGATGCCATCAACCGTTGGTGGTGGCCCAGCCTGATGATGTTTGGCCCAAAGGATGCAGAATCTACTAACAGCGACCAGAGTATGAAGTGGAAAATAAAACGCAAAACAAACGATGAGCTGCGTCAGAATTTTGTTGACATGATTGCACAACAAATAAAATTACTGGGCATGACGCTCCCCGATAAAGATTTAAAATGGAACGAAGCAACCCAATACTTTGATTTTGGAGAAATAAACTGGGACGAATTTTGGGCAGTGGTAAAAGGCAATGGGCCCTGCAACAAACAAAGGCTGGCCGCAAGAAACAAGGCACACGAAGAAGGCGCATGGGTAAGGGAAGCGGCTATGGCTTATAGCAGAAAGGCCTCCCTAAATCCCTCCAAAGGAGGGACTTTAGAAGCAGCATAATAATTAAAAACTCTTTTCTAATATGAAAATTCAAATAAGAAAATATTACTACGGCGATATACCCGAA
>JAYVGA010000042.1:0-2245 GCA_043772635.1 Chitinophagaceae bacterium | reverse complement strand
CAGTCAGTTGGTTACAAAATGTAACCAACTGAAATTACAATCTGCGGATGGTAAATTTTATTTAACAGATGTAGCTGATACCGAAGTTTTATTAAGGTTAATTCAATCCATCCCTTCTCCAAAAGCAGAACCATTTAAACTCTGGCTTGCACAGGTGGGATACGAAAGACTGGAAGAAATTGAAAACCCGGAAATAGCTACGCAACGTACAAGAGATTTATACAAACAAAAAGGTTACCCCGATGATTGGATAGAAAAAAGAATGCGGAGTATTGCCATAAGAGAAGAACTTACAGATGAATGGAAAGCGAATGAAGTAAAACAACAAAGGGATTATGCCATACTTACCGCAGAAATTGCAAAAGCAACTTTTGGTTATACACCGGCACAGCATAAAAAAATAAAAAATTTAAAAAGAGAAAATTTAAGAGATCACATGACAGATCTGGAGCTTATCTTTTCTATGTTAGGCGAAGCATCCACTACTGCCATTGTAAAAACAAAACATCCCAAAGGATTTAAACAAAATAAAGTGGCAGCCAAACAGGGTGGCACCATTGCAGGCAATGCAAGAATAGCATTGGAAATTAAAACAGGCGAAAAAGTAGTAACGAAGAAAAATTATTTGCCTGCTTCTAAAAAAAATAAACAGATAAATTAAATTATGGCCATAACATCACACAAATTATCTACTGAACAATACACCCAAAACTTCTCCGATATTCATCCGCCGTTTGAAACTGCAGATGCAGCCCTGGTAGAAGCCAACCGATGTTTATTTTGTTACGATGCGCCCTGCATTAAAGCATGCCCCACCAGCATTAATGTGCCCAAATTTATAAAGCAGATTACTACCGATAATATTAAAGGAAGTGCACACACTATTTTCCTAAGCAATATCATGGGAGCAGGTTGCAGCAAAGTTTGCCCCGTAGAAAAACTCTGCGAAGGCAGTTGCGTTTTTAACCTCATGCACGAAGAACCCATACATATTGCAAAACTGCAGCGCTATTCAACCGAAATAGCCATGAAAAATAATTGGCAGCTATTTACAAGAAAAAAAACAAATTTGGATAACTCCCCTTTAGGGGCCGGGGGCTTCACTGTAGCCATTGTTGGCGCAGGCCCCGCAGGTTTAAGTTGCGCTCATGTATTAAGCAGAGAAGGTATTGATGTAACGATCTATGAAAAAGAAAGTAAAGGCGGCGGATTGATGACCTATGGAATAGCAGCTTATAAAGTAACCCCTCAATTTTGCGAAGATGAAGTGAATTATATTTTATCTATCGGGGGTATTAAAATAAAGTACAACCATGAATTAGGAAAAAATATTTCTATTACAGAATTGCAAAAAAATTACGATGCTGTGTACCTTGGCATCGGCGTGGGATTAGCCAGGCAATTAGATATTCCTGGCGAAGATTTAGAAGGGGTAGAAGATGCCATCAGCTTTATTTACAACTTGCGTAAAAATGATTTTTCAAAAATTCCTGTAGGCGATAAAGTTGCCGTAATAGGTATGGGCATGACGGCTATTGATGCTGCCACACAAGCAAAAAGATTAGGAGCAAAAGAAGTAACCATGCTTTACCGGAGAACGCAGGAAGAAATGCCCTGCACACAACATGAGCTGGATATTGCCATGCTGGATGGCTGCGAAATTTCCTGGCTGGCAGCACCTAAAGAAATTATTGGAATAGATAATAAAGTGTCGCAAATTGTTTGCAACAAAATGAAGTTGGGAGAACCCGATGTTAGCGGCAGAAGAAGCCCCATTGAAACCGGCGAAACATTTTCTTTAGAGGTGGATATGGTAATTAAGGCCGCAGGCCAAATGCCTTTTGAAGAATTGATATCGGATAATGGAATAATGAATAATAAAGGAAAGATTGTAATTAATAATTGCGAAACAAATATTAAAGGCGTTTTTGCCGGTGGCGATGCAGTGAATGGAGGAAGGGAAGTGGTAGATGCCGTGCAGGCGGGTAAGGATGGAGCGGCGGCTATACTCAGGTATCTTCAAAATAATTAATGATTATTTATTAATAATTACTACACTAAAATATATGGCAAATATCAATTCAAACTTTCTCGGTATTAAATCTCCCAACCCGTTTTGGCTGGCGAGTGCGCCGCCTACCGATAAACAAATAAATGTGCTCCGTGCTTTTGAAGCAGGCTGGGGCGGTGTGGTTTGGAAAACACTGGGCAGCCAGGTAAAAAATGTTTCTTCAAGATACTCTGC
>JAYVGA010000041.1:0-20884 GCA_043772635.1 Chitinophagaceae bacterium | reverse complement strand
TTTGCCAGATGCAGGTTCCAACGAATTTGGAGAATTAAACACCCAAAATTTTTGGAAGTATCATACAAAAGATAAAAATTCCCCGCTTTTTGGCGCAGAAGAACATGCAGCCTTCCCTGCCGATTTTATTGCAGAAGGGGTGGATCAAACCCGTGGTTGGTTTTATACCCTGCATGCCCTGGGTGTTTTATTGTTTGATAGTGTGGCTTATAAAACTGTGGTAAGCAATGGCCTGGTGCTGGATAAAACCGGTAATAAAATGAGCAAACGCCTGGGTAATGTGGTAGACCCTTTTACTACAATAAATACTTATGGTGCAGATGCTACCCGCTGGTACCTTATTACCAATGCATCGCCATGGGATAGTTTAAAATTTGATGAAGAAGGAATTAAAGAAGTACAGCGTAAATTTTTTGGTACACTTTATAATACTTACCAGTTTTTTGCATTGTATGCCAATGTAGATGGATTTGTTTTTAAAGAAAATTATATCCCTCTAAAAAACAGGCCCGAAATTGATCAGTGGATCATTTCATCGCTTAACAGCCTGGTAAAAAAAGTAGAAGAAGGTTTTGATGCCTACGAGCCCACGCAGGCAGGGCGTGCCATTGAAGAATTTGTAGATTCTTTACTTAGCAACTGGTATGTGCGCCTGTGCCGCCGTCGTTTTTGGAAAGGGGATTATGAACATGATAAAATATGTGCATATCAAACCCTCTACGAATGCCTGGAAACTATTACCCGTTTAATTGCACCTATTGCTCCCTTTTTTGCAGACTGGCTTTATAAAAATCTAAATGAAGTAACCCAGCGTTTTGAACATGCTTCTGTACACCATGCTTATTTTCCTAAGGCAGATGAAGCCATGATTAATATTTCACTGGAAAAAAGAATGCAGCTGGCACAGGATGCTTCGTCTCTCATTTTATCGCTGCGCAAAAAAGTAAATATTAAAGTAAGGCAGCCGCTGCAAAAAGTATTAATACCTGCAATGGATAACGAAATGGCCGAAAATATAAAATTGGCAGAAGAAATAATAAAAGCAGAAACCAATATTAAAGAAATAGAAATCCTGGAGGCAAATAATAATTTTATCCGTAAAAAGGCAAAAGCTAATTTTAAAACCCTGGGTAAAAAACTGGGCCCAAAAATGAAGTGGGCTGCTGCAGAAATAGAAAAACTCAGCGATGCAGATATAGAAAAAGTGCAAAACGGAGAATTTTTATTAAATTCTTTAGCCGTAAGTAATGGAGAAGAAGCTATTTTTATTTATGCCGAAGATGTTGAAATTGTAACCGACGAAATACCCGGATATGAAATTGCTGGCAAAGGTGCTTTAACAGTTGCCCTGGACGTATCTTTAACTTCGGAGTTAAAAGCAGAAGGCAATGCAAGAGAATTTGTAAACAGGATTCAGCTTATCAGAAAAGAAAGTGGTTTTGAGCTCATGGATAGGATAACGGTTAACATAAATGAAAATGAGACACTGCAACCGTCATTAATTCAATTTAAAGAGTATATTTGCCGCGAAATTTTAGCAGATTCGCTTGAATTTATACCTCAAAAGGAGGGTATCAGCATAGAAGTGAATGAAGCTACTTTAATAGTGAACGTAAAAAAAAGTTAGACCGATGGCAACCCAAAAAAAAGCAGCAAAACCTACAGTAAAAAAGCAGGCTCCTAAAAAAGTTGTGGCCTCAAAAACTGTAAAAAAAGCTGCTCCTGTAAAAAAACAACAGAAGCCTGCACCTAAAAAAGCTGTAAAACCTGTGGCAAAAAAACCGGTTGCCAAGCCTACCGCAAAAAAGCCAGCTTCAAAGCCTGTCGCTAAAAAGGTTGTAAAACCTGCCGCTAAACCAGCGCCCAAACCAGTAGTTAAAAAAGTTTCAATACCTGTAAAAAGTTCTAAAACAGTAGCTAAACCAGTGGTTAAAAAACCTGTGGTGGCTTTAAAACCCACTCCCGCACCTATGACAAAAAAAATAGAAGAAAAAAAACCGGCAGCAAAAGCAGTAACAACCCCGGTAGCAGCAACTCCCAAGCCCACAGCGGCAAAAAATCCTAAGGATATAAAGGTTATACCAGCTAAGCCAGTGGTAATTCCTAAAACAAATACCAAAACAGCCCGTAAATATCAACCCGATTTTACAAAGTCTGTACTGGATCAACCTATAAATGATCCGGGTGCTTCAATTGTAAGGTACAGTGATGCCGACCTGGCAGAATTCAGGGAATTAATTCAACGCAAACTGGGTGCAGCAAAAAAAGAATTGTCGTATCTGCAGGGTTTAATTACCCGTAAAGACGAATTAGGGGGCGATGAAAGCGATAACCGTTATATGACTATGGAAGATGGAAGTCTTAGCATGGAAAGAGAGCAATTGAGCCAAATGGCCAGCAGGCAGATTACTTTTATAGATCACCTGGAAAAAGCACTGATGCGTATTGAAAATAAAACTTACGGTATATGCCGTGTAACCGGTAAGTTAATTGATAAAGCAAGATTAAGAGCTGTGCCACATGCTACCTTAAGCATCGAAGCAAAAATGGGGCAGCGGTAAATAATTGATAATAGTATAATCTATAATGGAGAATTACGAAAGTGATTCTCCATTTGTATTTCAGTTATTAATACAGCTACCGCATAATCTTTTATTAATAAAAAATCTTAAACAAAGCTGCCTGCATAAATGTAAAAAGATAAAATCCTTTAAAATCTACAAAGTAAGTAATTTTACAACCATTAAAAAGGAAACAAAAATGTTAGAAGGTAAAAGACAGAAACAGGTAGCAGCAGTGCTGGAAAAAGATCTCAACGAAATTTTTCAAAGAATGGGGCTTTCTATGATAGATGGTGGAATGGTTTCTATTGCATCTGTAAAAATTACTCCCGATTTATTTGAAGCAAGAATTTACCTCAGCTTTTTTAAAGTAAAAGATACCACGGCAGCACTTAAACATATACAGGAAAAGAGCTGGGAAATAAAAAAAGAATTAACGGCAAGGGTAAGGCACCAGCTTCGCAGCATGCCACAATTAAGTTTTTATATAGATGATACACTGGAGTATGTAGATAAAATGGAGCAAATTTTTAAATAAATAAAAAAGAAGGATGAAGAATAAAAAAGTCTTTCAAAAGCCTCGAAAACTTTAAGTGGTTCCCTCAACTTATTTATCCCATACAAAAATTTAATGGCTTCACCATTCACCTTTCATCTTTCACCATTGATTTTCTTATCTTGCGCCCCAAATAAAAAAGCACTATGCTCCAATCATTAGAAGTTACAGGTAATAAAGATACCCGCAGCGGTTTTGGCGATGGTATCCTGGAAGCTGCCCGCAGCAACGAAAATATTGTAGCCCTTACGGCAGATCTTGCAGGCTCATTAAAGCTGGGCGGTTTTATGAAAGAATTTCCGGAAAGATTTATTCAGTGTGGCATTGCAGAAGCCAATATGATAGGCATTGCAGCCGGGCTTACCATTGGAGGAAAAATTCCTTACACCACTACATTCGCAAATTTTAGTACAGGCCGTGTGTACGATCAGATACGCCAAAGCGTAGCCTACAGCAATAAAAATGTAAAAATCTGTGCATCGCATGCAGGTCTTACCCTGGGCGAAGATGGTGCCACCCACCAGATACTGGAAGATATTGGCCTGATGAAAATGCTGCCGGGCATGACGGTTATTGTGCCTGCAGATTATAACCAAACCAAAGCTGCCACAAAAGCCATTGCCAATTATGAAGGCCCCGTGTATTTACGTTTTGGCCGCCCGGTATGGCCCATTTTTACCAAAGAAGAAGATTTTGTTATTGGCAAAGCACAACAGCTGAACGAAGGAAAAGATATCAGCATTTTTGCCTGCGGCCATTTAGTGTGGATAGCTGTAGAAGCTGCCCGCATACTGGAAGCAAAGGGTATTAGTGTAGATCTTATAAACATTCATACCATTAAACCATTAGATACCGAAGCCGTGCTGGCCTCAATTAAAAAAACAGGCTGCGCCGTTACTGCCGAAGAGCATAACATCATTGGCGGCCTGGGGGATAGCATTGCACAGGTGGCTGCTAAAAATCATCCGGTGCCCATTGAATACATTGGTACCAATGATACTTTTGGAGAAAGCGGTAAACCAATGGACCTGCTGGTAAAATATGGTTTGGATAGTAATCATATTGTAGCCGCTGCAGAAAAAGTTATGGCGAGGAAGAAGTAAAATTTTTAAACAGATATTTAAAGCCGGTTTAATTCACCGGCTTTTTTGTTGGGGCGCATTGGTGTGCACTTCAGCAAAATTTTTACCCCGCATGATATTCACTTTCATGGTAAATTTGTTTTGTAAAAGTGATTTTAAAAACATGATGCACAACTCCGTATGATTGCATAAGATAAATTAAATATTTTCGGTTATGCTTTTAAACGGCAATAGAAGCAAGTGAAAAAATAAAAAAATTTATTTTAAATGGAAATCATCAGCAATTAATTAAATTAAAAAACCCAGGGCAGCGCTTTTGATTTAGCCATTCCCACTGCCCACCATTATCCCTCATTTTTTTAACCTTCCTTTAAACCGTATGAATAAAACCCCGTCTATCAGTTGGTTTTTTTACTTTTGTTGTACTACAAAAAAATTATGGCCGAACACTTAGATGATAAAGAACTGCTGAGTCAGTTTAAAAACGAAGCCAGCAAAGAAGCTGCATATACACGTATTATAAAAAAATACCAGGAAAAACTCTATTGGCATATCCGCCGCATGGTGGTGGAGCATGAAGATGCCAACGATGTGCTGCAGAATATGTTTATTAAAGTTTGGAAAAACCTGGACAATTTCCGTGAAGACAGCCAGCTTTATACCTGGCTGTACCGTATTGCCACCAACGAAAGCCTTACTTTTTTAGAACAGCAAAAGAAAAGAATGGCTACCTCTTTGAGCGATGAGGAAAGTTACCTGAGCAATAAACTGGTGGCCGATAAGGATTTTGACGGTAAAAAACTGGAGTGGAAACTTCAACTGGCCATACAGGAACTTCCTCAAAAACAAAAAGCAGTTTTTAACCTTAGGTATTTTGAAGAAATGCCTTACGAAGAAATGAGCCGTGTGCTGGAAACCAGTGAGGGAGCACTTAAAGCCAGCTACCACCATGCAGTAAAAAAAATTGAAGATTATATATTGAACCGTTAAACTATTGAGCCCTCAAATCGTCTATATAACCGGATGTACCAGCAAGATAACATATTAAAAGAATTACAGGACCTAAGCCCCACAGTAGCCGGCATAGCCAGGATAAATGTTTTTACAGTACCCGCCGGGTATTTTGAAACACTGAGTGGGCATATATTGTTGCAGCTTAATGATGCAGAGGAACTGGGCCCAATAAAAGGAGTTGCTGTACCGGAAGGTTATTTTAACAGCCTTGCCGATACTATCATGAGCCGCATAAAAAAAGAAACTGCTTCTGATGCTGCCAACGAAACAACATCCATTTCGGAGCTGGTAGCAGGTATTGGTAATAAAAATGTTTACGCCATTCCCCAGGTATATTTTGAGCAGCTTTCAACTGTTATTTTAGCTCAGATAAAAAATGAAACCTTATCGGGTGCAGTACAGGAAACAAATACTATTTCTCCACTGGTGGCCGGCATTGGTAATAAAAATATTTACAGTGTGCCGCAGGGATATTTTGAAGGATTTGCAGAACAGGTAAATTTAAAAATTACTACCCCTGCAAAACTGGTGAGTATGAAGAGCCGCTTAGCCCCTTTAAAGTATGCAGCCGCTGCTGTAGTTACGGGGGTTATTGGCTTAAGTATATTTTTTATGCTTAATAAAAGAGAGGTAAATACTACAGCACAAACCGCAGCCGTAATGAACGAAGCCAACCATATTATTAAAACAAATAGTTTTGATAAAGAGCTGGAAAGTATTTCTGATGCTGCTATTGTACAATTTTTGGAAAGCAAAGGCCAGAATGTAGAAGCTGCCCTGGTGGCATCTTTAGAAGACGAAAAAAAATTACCCGATGCAGACGAATACCTGATTGATGAAAATACACTGGATGATGTTTTAAAAACCCTTGACCTTAATAATTAGATAAACCTAAACCATGAAACATTTTATATTATACCTTTTTCTTTTAACCGGTTTTGCAGCACAGGCGCAGCCAGGCAATAGAGAAGAAAAAATACAGGCCTTATACATAGCCTATATGACCCGTGAACTAAAGCTTACCGAGGATGATGCCAAAAAATTCTGGCCGGTGCATGGCGAATATGATAATGAAATCAGGGCTTTAAAATCTGAGGCTTCAGAATTAGACAGGCAACAGGCAATATTAAATATTAAAAAGAAATACCAGGACCGTTTTACAAAAATACTGGGCGCCAGCCGCACCAATGATTTCTTTGTAAAAGACGGTGAGTTTAGAAAAAAATTAATTGAGCGATTAAAAAATATGAGGCAGCAAAACCAGAACAATTTTAAACCACGGCAGCAAAACAGAAAGAATGGTTTAGAATAAACATTTTCTTTGTTGTTTAAAATTTATAAGCCCCTCCGCAATGTGAGGGGTTTTATTTTGCAGAAAAAAGAAAAGTGAATTTTTTACCTGATATAAAATTATTGCAAAAAAACTACGCCCTGAAAAAACTACCGGCTTCGCCTGAAATTTTTTTTACTGTTCTGCAGGAGATATTTTTAGCTTCGGCCAGTTTTTTTTATTGCAGGTTTCTTTTTTAAAGCGCCACGTACGGCGTTTTTATATCATGATAAAAAAGCATGGTCCAGTGTTCTTCCTGTGCCTGTTTCCACCACTGGCTTCTAAGCTCCATACAAAGTTTTCCGTCGTAATCATACTTGGCCACAAAACGGCTTTTCATCTGTTGCAACTGGGGTGCCACATCTGCCCCAAAAAAAATAGTTTGGCCTTCTTCTTCTATCCAGAACACCATATGAAAAGGACAATGTGCACCGGTGGTTTCATACCGGATATAATCATCAACGGTTCCGTTTCCTTCTACAAATACAACATGCTCTGCGGCCTGCAATATTTTAAAATCATCTGCTGTGTAAGACGAGCCGTCTTTTTCAACAGCATACTGCAGTTCCTGTTTGTTTACATAATAAGTAGCAGCAGGAAAACTTAAATAATGCTGGCTTAAAATTTTATCTTCTTTTGCCACCCCGCCACTATGATCTTTGTGCAAATGGCTAAGCAATACTTTGGTAACATCCATCGGATTAATACCATTGTCAGTAAGGTTTTGGTGTATCTGCATTATGCCATCCGCATTGCTAAAGCCCAGGCCAGTATCTAAGAGAATAATATCTTTACTGGTTATAATTACAAAGGGTTGCACTTCTACCAGCAGGCTGCCCTGGGCACGCTGCTGCAAATCATCTTTTTCTTTATTAAAAGGAACAAACAGTTTTGATTTATCAATACTAAAAGCGCCTTCACTTAGTGGAATTATTTTCATGAGAACCTAAAAACCCCCAAACCCCCTAAAGAGGGCTTTAGCACCCAGGATTTGAAAGATATTTTTAATGAGTAAAAAAAATAAAGAGCAAAAGTAATTGAAAAGCAATTTAAATTATTACATACTACGTAAGCCCCCTTCAGGGGGGTTGGGGGTTTTTACCTCAGCACCATCTGCCTATCCTTATCAAGTTTTATTAAAATAAATATGAGCATGGTAAATGTTAGTAATGAAGATCCGCCATAGCTTAACAAAGGAAGTGTAATACCCGGCGATGGAGCAATACCCAGCGTCATACAAATATTTAATGCCACATGAAAAAACATAATGCCCGTAACACAGTAAGCATAAACTCTTGTAAAAGTACTTCGCTGCCGTTCTGCAATAAAAACCATACGGAACATCATACCAAAATATAACAACATAAGTATGGTACAGCCAATAAATCCAAAACCTTCACCCACAGATGAAAAGATGAAATCGGTATTTTGTGCCGGTACAAATTCGCCCCGGGTTTGAGTGCCTTTTAAAAATCCTTTTCCGGTAAATCCACCACTGCCAATTGCAATTTTTGACTGCTTAACATTATAGCTTTCTACTTTCTCGTCTTTGCCTTTCTTTTTTGTTCCCAGCTTGCGGTATTCATTTTGCATAGCTACATTTCGCAAAGAATCTTTAAAAACATAATCATCCATACCAAAAGTGGTGAGTATTCTTACCACCTGGTGTGGCTTTAAAACAGATTCAAAAAGCGTGGGTACCAAAAATTTTTGTACCCCCACACTCAAAGCCCAGGCTCCAACAATAACCAGTAATATTGTTTTGTCTCTTTTTATTTTTCTTTTTAATATCCAGATAAAAATACCTGCTATCACTGTTAATACAATCAGCAAAGTATTGGGTGGCATTACAATACTTGCCACAATTAAAATGGTGAGCGAAAACATTAAGGTAATATAAATAGCAGGAAGCCCTTCTCTGTAAAAAGCAATAATAAAAGAAAAATATACTATGGCTGCACCGGGTTCGCTTTGTAATACAGAAAGAATTGCCGGAGCAAAAGCTATTGCAGCAGCTATTAATTGCGACCTGGTTTTTGTAAAATTAGTTTCGGGCAGCGAAAGGTATTTTGCAAGGGCAAGCGAGGTAAAAATTTTGCAGAGCTCTACAGGCTGCAGGTTCATAAAACCTAATGGTATCCAGCTTTTAGAACCGCCTACCTCTTTACCCACTACAAAAGTTGCCAAAATTAAAAGAATTCCAAATGCATAACCCAGGTTTGCTGTTGCAGTAAAAAACTTACTGTCTGTAAGCAATATAAAAACAGCTACTACAATACTGATGATAAAAAAATAGAATTGCTTGCTGTATTCTTTTTTAAATCCTAAAAATGTTTGTACAACATCATCGCCAGTTTTATACTCTACAGTAAAAATGCAAATCAGTCCAAAAAGTACCAGGGCAATATAAAGCCATACCATTAACCAGTCTATGCCTTTAGTGATGTAAGGGTTTCTTTGATACATTTTTTTAAACGGGTTAACTATTTTTATTTTGAGAAGAATCTATTATAGTGTTTTTTTGTTTATCCGGTAAAACAGCAGGTTGCAGCTGCATTACTTTCTGGGTATCCTTATCTTTTTTATTATTTCCATCATCCTGCTTTGGCTTGCGAAGATCTTCATCGTCTTCACTATCTTCTAAACCAATAGTATCCTTTATAATTTTTATATACCCCCTGGATAATAAGTACGCAGAATCTTTTGAGTGCCTCAATGAATCCTGGCTACGAAGCTCCTGGTTTATTCTTGCAGGAATAAGGTTTAGTTTGCTCATGCTTTCTGCCTGTGCTTCTCTTGCTTTTCCTGCAAGTGTATCGTTAAGATATTTTTCTATCATCATCCCTACAATTGGTGCAGGGTAAGTGCCTCCAAAACGTCCACTGTTTTCTATTACACACATAATGGCAATTTTAGGATTAACTCTTGGGGCAAATGCACAAAAGAAAGTATGGTTGGGTTGCTTTACACCACGTACATAGTTTTCTACAGTACCGGTTTTACCGCATATCTGTATATCCTTTACCCTTGCCCCCAGGCCCGTACCACCATCTACCACAGCCTGCATCCCATCATGTACGGCTTCAAATACACTGTCGGCAATATCTATGGTGTTGTGTTTTTTCTTAAATTTTTCCAGTACGCCAAATTTATCTCCGCCTTCTATACTATCTACTACATGCGGAATAATATACCAGCCTTTATTTGCAATAAAAGCCATTTCATTTGCCACCTGCAGCGGGGTTACATCTACTTCGCCCTGGCCAATACTTACCGACCTGAAGCTGCAGTAATTCCAATGCCCTTCTCCAAATGATTTATTATAAAAAGCCGGAGTAGGGATATATCCTTTTTTCTCCGAAGGTACATCTACCCCCAGGCGGTGCCCAAGGCCAAAGGCATACATATAACTGTCCCAGGCAGCAAGGCTGCTGTCTACATTTGGGTATTTAGGATTATTAATAACCCGTTGCATAACGGTAGCAAAATAAGTGTTATCAGAAATACGGATAGCATTACGCAGGTCAAAAGTGCCATAATCCAGGCAGCGCATTGGTCTTCCGCTTCCACAACCATAAAAGGCACCAGAACAGGTTACCCTGAAATCAGTAGTTATAACGCCTTCGTGTAAACCCACGAGTGCCTGTAGTGTTTTAAAAGTAGAACCGGGAGAGTAGCTTGCGCTTACTGTACGGTTTAGTAAAGGCAGTGCAGGATTTAAAAATAATTCAGAAAAATTTTTGCGGCGTTCTGCTCCTGTAAGCAACTGCGGTTTGTAAGTGGGCGCACTTACCATAGCCAAAATGCCACCCGTCTTTGGGTCAAGAGCTACAATGGAACCCAATTTATTTTCCATCAGTTTTTCTCCAAATTCCTGCAGTTTTATATCTATAGATGTAAAGAGATTCTGACCGGCGGTAGCCGAAGTATCAAAACGGCCGTTTTCCCATCTGTCGGTAAGACGGTTTTTATTGTCTTTTTTATAGTATTCAATACCACGTTCCCCCATAAGCACCTTTTCATAGCTTCTCTCCAGGCCCGTCATGCCTGCATAATCGCCCGCTACATAACCTTCGTTTACATGCTTGCGCAAAAAATTACTGTCTACTTCTGCAAGATAGCCAAGCACATTGGCGGCAGCCTCATAAGGGTATTTACGCACAGGTCTTTCCTGCAAATAATAACCGGGAGAAAATTTGTAAAGGTTCTCACTGATCTTAGCCATTTTTTCATCGCTTAGCAAAGCCTCAAAAACAGATGCCCTGAAACTCTTATTTTTTAAAATAGCTGATAAAATGCGTTTTTTAAATTCAGCAGAATCTATGCCCAGGATATTACACAAAGTAGTGGTATCTGTACCTCTGATTTTTGCAGGTGTAACCATCAGGTCATAAATAATGGTATTTTGCAAAATGGGTTTTTTGTTACGGTCCATAATGATGCCTCTTTCAGGATATATCACTTTTCTGAATATTCCCTGGTCATCGGCCATCATCTTATACTTGGAAGTAAATACCTGCAGGGTAAGCAGCCTCACAATAATAATTAAAAACATAGCTCCCAGCATAAGCCTCACTACATTTTTTCTTGATTGATTAAATACGGGCATTCGGGCTGCAGGATAATTTTATGATGATGGAATGGCTTAAAAAGTTCCAGAGGTTTCATGTGCTTCAAACGTTTGAAACCTTTGAAACTTTTTAAACCCTTGAAACATATTATTAAACTAAAGTTCTGTACTTAAATTGTATTTGTTCTAAACTTTTGTTTTCGTACAAATATAAGATCGGTAATGATGATGAGCAGCAAACAAACGGCTGTACTCAATACTGTTTTTACCAGGAAATACCAGATGTTTCCAAACTGCCATGCCTCCAGCAAAAATAACCAGGCATTGTGCAGCAAAGAAAAAAATCCAATATACACAGCATAAGGCAAGAGGCCGCCCATACTGGTTATAGAGGGTTCTTCGTAATTGGTTTCTGCACCTTCCTGCGGAATAAGCATGTTAATTAAAAAAGGCCGTGCATAAGCAATAAGCACACAGGCCGCAGCATGAAAACCCGGCTGGTGCCTAAAACTATCTAAAGTAAAACCTACTGCAAATGCGAGCAGCATAAGAAGGGTGCGCTGCATTTTAAAAGGCAGCCAGAGTATAAATAAAAAGTACAGGTATGGCGTAACCATCTGGTGCAGGTGTATCCTGTCCAGCACAAATACCTGTACCAGCATAAAAAAAATAAAACGGATAATATATTTTACCAGGCTGCCCATGTTGTGTAATTACTTGCTGATGTTTTTTGCTTTTTCCAATAAGTTATCAATAGCCGGTTGCTGTATATTATTAATGGCGTAAGCATACTCCAGGTTATAAAAATTTGCAGCAGTGCGTACCATAACTTTATAATTATTGGTTGTTTTTTCCAAAAACACTTCTTCTACTCTTCCCAGTAAAAGGCCTTTGGGAAAAATAGTGCTGAAACCACTGGTAATAATACTATCTCCCTTGGCTATTTTGGTACTTTTAGGTATACCGGTAAGGGTAACAAGGTTAGGATATTTTCCATCCCATATAAGGGTACCTGTTTCGCCGGTTTTTAATAATTTTCCGCTTATACGGCTGTCTTTGTGCAGCAGGCTCATTACTACGGCAAACTCGCCGCTTATATCTGTAATAACTCCCACTACTGCGTTGTTAGGATCTACAATACCCATACCTACCCGCATCTGGGCTGCATGTGCACTTTGCAGCACCACAAAGTTGCTCTGGGTGGTAACGGCATTGGCCACTACTTTTGCAGCCATATAATTAAATTTTCTGTATTGAAGTACAGAGTCTATCCTTATACTGTCTATCACCTGTTTATCTGCACTATCCTTAATGCCAAAATTAGCAGCCAGTTTATTATACAGCATCTCATTGGCTTTTACCAGGGAATCATTGGTTTTTTTAAGCTGAAAATAATATTCAATTTTATCGTATTGAGCATTTACCTTTCCGGTAATACGATTAGCACTGTTTGCAAACATGGCCTGGTGGTATTTGCTGTATTGAACAATTAGAGAGATGCAAATTACCTGCAGTATCAAAAACACCAGCAAGTTAAAATAGCTGCGGATGAAGAGAAAGATGTTACGCACCTGGCGGAGAATATTTAAAGTTAAAATTCTAAATTCTAAATAGAGCAGCCTGTTTAGAATTTAGAATTTAGAATTTTTTTATATCGAATGAATTATCTCATTACAAAAGGGAACCTGTCGTAGTTCTTAAGAGCAATGCCTGTTCCTCTTACCACGCTCTTTAGCGGATCGTCGGCCACATGTACCGGCAACTTAATTTTGGCTGCCAGTCTTTTATCAAGGCCACGCAGCAATGCTCCCCCACCGGTAATATATAAACCACGGCGGTAAATATCGGCTGCCAGTTCCGGAGGTGTGGTTTCCAAAGCTTTTAATATAGCTTCTTCTATTTTAAAAATACTTTTATCCAGTGCTTCGGCAATTTCCTGGTAGCTTACCATTACCTGCTTGGGAATACCCGTTACCAAGTCACGGCCATTTACAGGAATATCATCCGGCGGATTTTCCAGGTCCTTCATGGCTGCGCCAACCTGTATTTTAATCTGCTCTGCAGTACGTTCTCCTATAAGTAAACTGTGGTAGCGGCGAAGTGCTTCCATAATATCAGCTGTAAACTCATCGCCTGCAATGCGGATGCTCTGATCGCAAACTATACCTGCCAACGCAATTACGGTAATGCCGGTTGTACCACCACCAATATCAATAATCATATTACCCACGGGTTCTTCTACATCTATACCTATACCCAGGGCAGCAGCCATGGGCTCATGAATAAGATATACTTCTTTGGCTCCTGCCTGCTCTGCACTATCTCTTACGGCACGTTTTTCTACCTCGGTTATGCTGCTGGGAATACAAATCATCATTCTCCAGCTTGGTGCAAAAAGGGGTTTCTTTTTATATACCAGTTTTATAAGCTCCCTTATCATAAGCTCTGCAGCATTAAAATCTGCTATTACACCGTCACGCAAGGGGCGAACAGTACGTATGCTTTCGTGGGTCTTTTCGTGCATCATCAATGCCTTTTTGCCCACGGCTAATAAATTTTTAGGATTGTTCCTGTCTAAGGCAACAATGGAAGGTTCGTTTACCACAACTTCATCATTATGTATGATAAGTGTGTTGGCGGTTCCGAGGTCTATTGCAATTTCCTGTGTGAAAAAATTAAAGATTCCCATGTTTAGTTGTGTGAAAACTTATATTAGTATGAATGGGGGCAAAGTTGATGTAAAATATTGGATTAAACAACGCTAAAAAAATTATTTCTCAAACTAATAACCTTTATCAACAAAGCTTTGCAAACATATGGAGAAAGGGCTTACTAACAAATTTAGTTTCGCCTGTGCATTTACATTTTAAAGATATGATTTTCGTCTAACCGTTTATGTTAGTAATACCTTTGTATTAATCAAACTCATACCCAATATCCCTGCGGTAATTTAATCCTTCGAAATATATTTTTTTAAGCGCTGTTTTTGATTTTACTGCAGCTTCCTTAATATTATTTCCAAAAGAAGTAACGGCCAGTACCCTGCCACCATTGGTTACCACATTGCCATCTATGGCTTTAGTACCGGAATGGAAAATGATCGTATCGGAAGTTTCCCGTGCCTCCAACCCCTCAATTATTTTTCCTTTTTCATATTCTCCGGGGTAACCACCGCTTACAGCCACCACCGCTACGGCACTACGGCTATCTGTAAGAATGGTAATGCCGGTTAATTTTTGCCGGGCAGTGGCCAGGAGCAATTCTGCCAAATCATTTTGCAGTCTTGGTATTACCACTTCGGTTTCCGGGTCGCCCATACGACAGTTGTATTCAATTACAGAGGGTTCTCCTTCATCAATCATCAACCCAAAAAAGATAAATCCTTTATAATCCAGGTTTTCTTTCTGCAATCCGTTTACGGTGGGTTCTACTATTTTTTTAATTACTTTTTGTAAAACTGCGTCATCAAAAAAAGGCAGGGGGCTTACCGCTCCCATACCGCCGGTGTTTAAACCTGTATCACCTTCTTCGGCTCTTTTATAGTCTTTAGCTTCGGGAAGTAACACATAATTTTTGCCATCCGTAAGTGCAAATACACTCATTTCAATACCTTCTAAAAACTCCTCTATTACTACTTTAGCACCCGCATCTCCAAATTTTTTCTGGTGAATCATTAACTCAAATTCTGCTGCTGCCTCAATATGTGAGTTGCAGATAAGCACTCCTTTGCCTGCAGCCAAACCATCTGCTTTTAAAACAATGGGTAAGGAATGCTGCTGAATATAATCCAGCCCCTCATTAAAGTTTTCATCATTAAATTCTTTATATGCCGCTGTAGGAACCTGGTGCCTGTACATAAATGCTTTGGCATAAGCCTTACTTCCTTCCAGTTGTGCCGCCTGGGCAGATGGGCCAATTACCTGTATATGCTGCGTAGCCGGATTGCTTTTAAAATAATCATAAATACCTTTTACCAGGGGTTCCTCGGGCCCCACCAAAATCATATTTACCTGCTGTTTCAAACAGGCAGCCGCCATTTTTTCAAAATCAGTAATGGCAATATCCAGGTTGGTACCAAAGGCTGATGTGCCAGCATTACCCGGAGCAATGAAAAGTTTTTTGCATAAGGGGCTTTGTTTTAGTTTCCAGGCAAGTGTATGCTCCCTGCCTCCTGCACCCACAATAAGAATATTCATGAATAAAAAAATTAGGATTGGGTTGATAATTTGATGGCGAAATTAACCCGCCTTATATTATTATTTACATTTTTTTGTTGAACGGATATTTATTAAACACATTACCCGAAAAAATCATTCGGATAATTGAACCAAATGTTTTGGCCACATTATTGAGAATTTCGCTATTTTGAGAAATTAAACTAAAATAAAATTTCTATAAACAGCATTTAAAAATAATACTATGACAGAACAGATTGCACAAACAAAACATCCAAAAGGCCTTTGGGTTTTATTTGGAACAGAAATGTGGGAGCGCTTTAACTTCTATGGCATGAGGGCATTGCTTTCGCTGTTTCTTGCAGAAGCGTTATTGATGGGGGAATCAGAAGCTTCTATTATTTATGGTGGATTTTTGGGTTTATGCTATCTCACTCCAATGCTTGGTGGTTACATTTCAGATAAATATCTGGGTAATAGAAATTGTATATTACTTGGCGGCACCACCATGGGTATAGGACAATTATTACTTTTTTTAAGCGGCACTTTGTATGCTGATAATTTAGGAACAGCGAAAGCCGTTATGTGGATTGGTTTAATTGCAATTATTTTTGGTAATGGTTTTTTTAAGCCAAATATTTCTTCAATGGTAGGGAGCCTTTACCCCAAGGAACAAAAAAATAAATTAGATTCGGCCTTTACACTTTTTTACCTGGGTATTAATGTTGGTGCCACATTAGGTCAAATACTCTGCCCCATTTTTGGGGATGTTACACATAACGGTGTAAGAGATCTTTCTGCATTCAAATGGGGCTTTCTTATCGCTGGGCTTGCTATGTTTATCGGCACCCTCACATTCTTTTTTCTTAAAAATAAATATGTAATTACTCCTCAAGGGCAGGCCATTGGAGGTAAACCTAATAAATTAGATACTCCAGATGATGAATCAGACAGTGCAAAATTTACAAATACCAATATTATTATTTCCATTGTAATACTTATTGCCATTACATTTGGTCTTCATCAGGTATTTGATGCGCCAGGTGCTTCATGGATTAAAGCATGGTTATATCCTTTCATTTTTGCTTCAGGTATCAGTCTTGGTTTTTTAATTATGTCTGATAAAACAATTTCTAAAATAGAAAGGGACAGGATATGGGTATTATATATTGTGTGCTTTTTTGTAATGTTTTTTTGGGGAGCTTTTGAACAGGCGGGTTCTTCGCTAACCTTTATTGCAAACAATCAAACCGATACCAGAATTTTTGGCTGGACAATGCAGCCCAGTATGGTACAAAGTTTTAACGGCATTTTTGTAATGGTATTTGCTATACCTTTTAGCATTATGTGGGTATGGATGAGTAAAAAACGAATTGAACCTATTTCTCCTGTTAAGCAAGCATGGGGTTTATTATTAATTGCACTTGGCTACTTTATAATAGCAACACAAGTAAAAGGGCTTGGTATGACTGGCAAAATTGGTATCATATGGATGATAATTTTATACCTGCTTCACACTTGGGGAGAATTATGTTTATCTCCAATTGGGTTATCATTAGTTGCTAAACTGGCGCCAAAAAGATTTGCGTCTTTACTAATGGGTGTGTGGTTTTTAGGAAATGCTGGCGGCTATGTTCTTACTGGAGTATTGGGTGCCTTGTTGCCACCTTCGCCTGATAAATATGTAGCCATGCAGAAAGAGAATGTAGATTTGAGGGCTATACTTGAAGGTCAGAAAGAGCCAAGTGGAAGAGATTTATATATTTTAGGAAAAGAAAAAATTGCAGCGGCTGTTGATATTACAAAAGCAAAAGAAAATAATATTGATTTTGATAAGGCTTTTGAACAATCTACAGCTTTGATTAAAAAAGCACACGATAGTAAAGACACTACTTACACATTAGGCAAAACGCTTGATACAGTTTTAACTCCTGCTCAGTATGAGACAATTAAATCGCAAGGAATTATAAAAGCTGCCTATCCATCTTTTATGGGTTTTAAACTAAAGGATGTTTATGATTTCTTTATGCTCTTTGTAGTTTTGTGCGGATTGGCCGGACTTGTATTATATGCTTTAACGCCTATGATGAAAAAAATGATGCATGGTGTAAGATAAATACTCCAAAATATTTTTAACAAAGGCGGCTCCATTTTCAAGCCGCCTTTTTATATTACAAATAAAAAATATCAGCATGAGCACCTCAACCAAACATCCCAAAGCCCTTCCCTTTTTATTTTTTTCCGAAATGTGGGAACGTTTTGGTTATTATTTAATGATCGGTATTTTTTTATTGTACCTAAAAAATGTAGAGCATGGTTTTGCCATGACCAACAGTGAAGCTTCTGATTTGTACGGCACTTTTATTGCCCTGGTTTTTCTTACTCCCTTTATTGGTGGCCTGCTGGCCGACCGTTATTTTGGTTACCGTAAATCTGTTATTGCAGGCGGGTTAATGATGGGTGTTGGCTATTGTATGATGGCAGTACACAGCCTGCCCATGTTGTATTTATCTATGACATTAGTAATTGTAGGCAATGGTTTTTTTAAGCCAAATATTTCTACACTTCTCGGTAACTTATATTCCACTCCT
This sequence comes from Chitinophagaceae bacterium, assembly GCA_043772635.1. Lineage (GTDB taxonomy): Bacteria > Bacteroidota > Bacteroidia > Chitinophagales > Chitinophagaceae > Ferruginibacter. Next base: position 3,005 of record JAYVGA010000041.1, on the reverse strand, counting down.
GAGTTTGAAAAAAGAAAAGATGAAGGCTACAATATTTTTTACATGGGCATAAATGTGGGTGCATTTATCTGCAATTTTTTTAGTGCTGCAATAATAATTATCTGGGGATGGAAATATGCTTTTGTTGCAGCGGGCATCGGCATGTTTCTCGGTGTGCTCATTTTTATGTCGGGCACCAAACATTATACTTCGGGTAATGTAAGAAAACCAATGACAAAAGAAGACATGCCTTTTTATAAAATTGTGCTCACCATATTTATACCTGCAATAATTGCCGGTATCCTCGGCTGGATAATACCCAATGATATATTTGGATCTGACAGTACAGATGCTTTCATCTTTGCCTGCATACCGGTTATTTATTTTTATGCTTCACTTTACTTTCGTGCAGAAGCATCTGAAAAAAGACCCATTGCTGCATTGCTGGCCATATTTGCAGCAGTAGTAATGTTTTGGGCAGTGTTTAAACAAAACGGAACTGCCCTTACCATCTGGGCAGATAATTATACCAACAGGCAGGTAAGCGGCACTACCGCCGATGTTTTTAAAGGTTTGAAACAGGCGGAAGATCTTACCTATAAAAAAGATTCGGTGAACTTATATGACGGGCTTTTCCGGCTACAAAAAAAAGAGGGTATTGTGTTGAAAGAATACAATTATCCTGTTTACTTTAAAAATGTACCGCCACAAAATCTTCCTGCCGATGGAGGCAAAGCTACTTTATGGTCCACTCCCATCAGCCAGTCCATCAACCCCGGCTGGGTAATTTTATTAACGCCTCTGGTGGTTGCCTTCTTTGCATTTTTGCGCCGAAAAAATAAAGAGCCCTCTACTGCTACAAAAATTGCATTTGGTTTATTTATTTCTGCATTATCAGTTTTGGTGATGGTGGCTGCTGTTTATGCCACCGGCAATGGTGCCGAAAAAGCAAGTGTATGGTGGCTGCTCGGAACCTACGGTGTGATTACCATCGGCGAATTATTATTAAGCCCGATGGGTTTATCGCTGGTATCAAAATTAAGCCCGGTGCGTTTAACCTCGCTTATGATGGGCGGATGGTTTTTGGCTACTTCTATCGGCAATAAATTATCGGGCATACTGGCCACCATGTGGGATGGATATGAAAACAAAGGCAATTTCTTTTGGGTAAATTTTGGTTTACTCATGCTGGCCACCTTCATCATTTTTGCCATGCTTAAATGGTTGAACAGGATTATGAAAGAGAAGGGAGTGAAATAAATGCGGGAAGCTGTATATAAATAGTTTTAGTATTTTTTATTTTATTTTTTGCCGCAGATTCGCAGATTAAATCTGTGAATCTGCGGCATTTTTATTGGTAACTAACTGAAGAAAACCAGTTGATAGCATTTAGGTTATTGCTGAGTGAATCTGCTTACGGGGTTGGCACATTCAATTTTATTTTTAAGGAACTCCATTTTTACTTTTATATACATTTGTGTTATGACAAAATCTGCCGTTTTTTTCCGTTATATCCGCAAGGTTTTTTTACTTAAAAAAGAAGAGGAAGAATCAATTACTTACAAAGAAGTGGAAGAAAATATATTTTTCTATGGTCACAATTTATGGATACTGGGGTTTTCTATGATCATTGCCAGTATAGGATTAAATATGAATTCGGCAGCAGCTGTTATTGGAGCCATGCTCATTTCTCCTTTAATGGGTCCCGTTATAGGTATTGGTTTCGGGCTGGCTATTCATGATTTTAATATGATAGGCCGGGCCTTACGGCATTGGCTACTCGCAGTTATCATCAGCATTACTGCTTCCACTTTATACTTTCTTATCACTCCTGTTCACGACGCTACTTCCCAGTTATTTTCATTCATACGGCCTACTATTTTTGATGCACTGCTGGCTTTTTTTGGAGGCTTATCCGGCTTTTTGGGAGTGGCCAGAAAAGATGGAAACAAGGTGATTTCCGGAGTGGCCATTGCTACTGCCTGCATGCCGCCCCTGTGTACCATGGGATATGGTATTGCCAATATGCAGTGGCAGTATATTTGGGGCGGATTTTATTTTTATCTTATCAACTGTCTTTTTATTGGTGTGGGCAGTATGCTCATTGCACGTTACATGAAATTTTCGCAGTTAAACAATCCTGTTCAAAATAGTTTTTTTCAAAAGAACGGGGCAACAATAGCTTATACCATTTCTATGCTTGCTGTGATACCCTGCATTTTTATTTTTTTAGAAATGTTCAGGGAAAATAATTTTAAAAAAAATGCAGAAAAGTTTATTGCATCTGTTGGTGAAAAAGATCATGCCATTCTTACAAAAAGTTTTGTGTATGCCAAAGACAGTTCTTTTGTAGAACTTACTTTTGTGGGCAGTGCATCCGATCATGCGCCCAAAGACAGCCTGCAGCAGCAGTTGAGTCAATTTTCACCCGGAGCTGTCTTAAAACTGCATTATACCAACCTGCAGGAAAATGTAAATGAACCAAGGCTGAAAGAATTGATAAACCGGTTAAATATGCAGGATAGTATTATACAATATTTAAAGAAAAAAGCAGATAGCAGGTAATTATTTTTATTTACGGCCATACTTATAAAAATCAATAATGAGGGCATACTCATTTATAAAATCAATACGTACGTTTTAATAATACACGTATCTTTAATAAAACATTTTTTATGACTACCAAGCTTACATTAAGCATTGATGAAAAAAAAGTAAAAAAAATAAAACGCTACACAAAAGCCAAAGGCATAAGTGTGTCTAAATTTTTAGAACAGCAGATTGATACGGTTACATTAAAACCCAAAAAGAAACAAAAAGATGTTTCAAAACTTTTAGGTGCTTTCGGAAATGTAAAGGAACCTTTTGACTGGAAGGAAGTAAAAACTGAACACTTAATAAAGAAATATGGCTTATAATGTTTTTATTGACTCCGATGTTATCCTGGACGTTTTACTAAAACGGGAAGAATTTTACAAAGAAAGTTATGGCATTTTTATTTTGTGTGAACAGGAAGAAGTTATCCT
>JAYVGA010000040.1:0-9759 GCA_043772635.1 Chitinophagaceae bacterium | reverse complement strand
CGTGCCTTAAATTTATATGCAATAGCCCAGCGTGGATGATGTGATGTCATTCCCAGTTTTTCCTGCAGTACCAGGTCGTTTACTTTTATAACCATACCATCTATCTCGTAGGGCAGCTCATCTCTTTTAGCTTCAAAGGCTTCTACAAATGCTATGATGCCGGCAATTCCCTTTACCACTTTCATTTCTTTTACAGGACTTCTAAAACCAAGGTTCCAAAGCATTTCCAGCATTCCTGCATGTGTATCAGGTTCCTTTTGCATTTCATCAGCATTCAGTTCATATACATCTCCACCGCCCATTGCATGTTGTCTGTTGTCTGTCGTCCGTTGTCTGTTGTCTGCCCTTGTATGAAAACTCACATGGTATAAAAACGCTTCCAGGTTTCTCCTGCTCACTTCTTTGCTATCTTTTATACGAAGGCTGCCCGCAGCAGCATTGCGGGGGTTGGCCAGTGGTGGCAGGCCTTCTTCTATAAGTGCATTATTGTATTTTGCAAAGTTGTTTTTATTTAACAGCACTTCTCCCCTTATCTCTATTTGTTGCATACCAAATTTGCTGAAGCTGGCTGAAAGCGGCACTGATTTAATCTGCTTAATATTTGGTGTAATATCATCTCCTGTTTCTCCATCCCCCCGGGTAATGCCTCTTAGCAGCAAGTCATCTTCATACACCAGAGAAATGCTGGCACCATCAAATTTTGGTTCGGCACAATATTCTACTTCCTGCAGCCCGCTTAGTTCACGGGCTTTACGGTCCCAGTCCAGCAGGTCATCTGCATTGTAAGAATTTTCTAAAGACAGCATGGGCACCAGGTGCTGCGTTTTAGGAAAGTCTTTTGTAAGGCTGGCACCTACTCTTTGTGTGGGAGAATTTTTGGTTACTGCAGCAGGGTTTTCTTTTTCAAATTTTTCCAGGAGTTTGTATAGGGTATCATATTCAAAATCGCTTATCAGGGGATCGGTCATTACATAATAGCGGTATTCATGAAAACGGAGAATGTCTCTCAGTTCTTCAATATTCTCAGCATTAATTTGGGTGTCCTTTACCGTTAGCCAATGGCTGGCAGCCTGCTGCAGTTGTTTTGTTTGTTGCGGGTTATACATATAATGAGCTTGGAGGCAAAGTTAAAAAACTTTGCAAGGGAATAAAGGGGTAGCAGAAAGATTTTATAGAGGTGCCCGCAGGCTACTTTATATGTTAAGTGCAGCCGTGTTTGCAGGTGGTAAATTTACGAGATTCAGGAATAAATTATTGTATAGCCGGCTCTGCAGGAGCCAGAAGTGGATGTTGCTTTTTTGCCGCCATGCTGTGCAGCTAATTTAAAATGCTTCTTTAATAATTAATTTTTTATCTACCTTCAAATTCAGCAACATTTTTTCTATGGCCTCCATCATTGGTGGAGGGCCGCATACATAAATATTTTTGTTGAGGTTGCTAATATTTGTTTTTAGAAAATCTTCTGTGATATACCCGTTTGCATAACCTTCAGTATTTTCATCTGATAAAATATTGATGAAATTTTTGCCTAATAAATTTTTAAACTCATCTTCCAGGATAATATCTGCTTTGGTTTTATTGGCAAAAATGAGTTTGTTATTTCCAATTTCATTTTTTAACTGAAGATGCCGGAAGATAGAAATAAAAGGAGTAACACCTGCACCTCCGGCAATAAATACACCTTCGCCTTTATAAGCAATATCACCAAACACATCATGCAAAATCAATTCGTCATTTACTTTGAGTTGCAGCAATTTGTTTTTTACACTTTTATGTGAAGGGTATGTTTTAATTGTAAACTCAATGTAATCGTTATCCGGCAGGCAGGTAAATGTGAAGGGCCTTTTTTCTTCCTTCCACTCATTATTGTTTATAGAAACATCTGTAGCCTGCCCGGGATTGAATGTGTATGCAGAAGGTTTATCTGTTACAATTTGTAACACATCATGCGTTACTTTTTTAATAGATTTTATTTTTACAATATGCTGTGTCATGCATTTTTTTCATTTATTATGCAGATTAATTTTCTGCCAATGTAGTGGTTAGCGTTAACAAAAAAATGGTTTCCTCTTTAGCAAGTACGCTGTGCGGAATGCCTTTATGCAATGCCAGCATTTGTCCCTTGCTTAATTCAACAGTCTGTTCTTTTGTTGTAAATTGCATTTGCCCTTCCAGCACCTGTACGCTGATTATTCCGTCTGCTGTATGTTCTTTCATTTCAGCATCTTTATGCAATGCAATAAGTACAATACGCATACCATCAGTTTTAAAAACTGTTATGGCGTTGCGGTCACTGTCCTCCCAGGCTTTCTCTGCTCTGATCTGTTCAGTAAAACTGCCAAGATTAATTGTAACCAGCGGAGCATCCATAATACGTTCCCCCTGCGGACGTTGTCCGGTAGCCTCATTAAATTTCTCATTCATTTATATTTTTTTAAAAAGATTGCTTTGATTAAATATTTTTTCTTACAATGATTTTAGATATTCCACCAAATCTTTTTTCTCCTCTTCATTTAAAGAAAGTTTTTTAAAATTGTTGTAATGGTTTACTACATCCATCAGCGTTGCAAATCTTCCATCATGATAAAAGCCACCTTTGGTATGTGTCCATAATCCTTTTAAACCCTGCGTTACGTAAGTGTTATCAGGCGAACGTTTAGATTGAAAATCATCAATACCGATGTCTGCTGCTTTATGTGTGTTCCATCCTGGCTCTGTAAATAATGGAGGAACATGGCAGCTTGCGCATTTTGCTTTATTATTAAATACCATCATTCCCCGCTGTGCAGCTTCTTTATTAAAACTTCCTTCGGGCGCCTTGGGTGCAGGAATGGCTAATTGATAAAATTGCAATGCTGCTAATTTAGCTGTTACCATATCAGGATTGTTGCGTTTATTTCCTGCGCCTGTTTTGGCTGCTACAGGATATTTTTTGGCATTGTTAAGCCGCTCATCAAAGAAATTTCCATTTCCCACTAATTCAAGATTGGCAACATAAGCATTCCAGTAAGTAACATCACCCCAGCCGCCGGTCCATGTATGCAGTGTATGGCCTGCATGGCCAAATGCTTCAGGTATTAAAGTAGCTGCTGATTTTCCATCTGGTCTGAATGCTTTACCATCTAAATTAAGCAGTGCATCAAATTTTCCAGGTCCCCAGCTGGCTAAAACTTTTTTTACTGTGGCCACATCCACACCCAATGCATCGGTCAATGGTTTTAAATTAGGCGCCATAGATACAATTGCGCCAACATTTAAATCACGGTTTGCCCATCCATCAAGGCGATGGCCAATGCCTGGCGCAAAGGCATCATCAACCGTGGAGTGACACGAAGCACAGGTAAGCCCGATGGCTTTGAGATTTTTTTTGTCATCAAAAGTTCCTTTAACACCTACCACGGCATTGAGTTGCAAAAGTGTAAGCGTAACAGCAGGATCGTCTAAATTTACTTTTCCGGCTTTAATAGCTGCGGCCACATCAGCAGGAATAACATCCATATCTACTTTTAAACCTGCTGCCAGTGCAGCTTTGGGAGACAGGCCTGCGCCAACACCTCCATTTTTTTCACCGGCAATGGCTTTGTTTAACTGCAGTGCATCTGTCCAGTAAGTTTCATCGCCAAAAGTTTCAAAACGAAAAGTTTGTTTTCCTTCTGCAAGCATTTGTTTGGCGTTATCTGCAATTGGGTCTCTATCTTCTTCTTTACCGGCAACAGATGTTTGAGCTGTTGAAGAATTGGTGCATTGAATAAGCAATAAAGAAATGGTAATAATAAAAATGATGCCCGATAAAATAACGGCTATTGAATTTTTTTTCATTGTAGTAAAGTTTAAATGACTGGATAAAATTATGAATGATAAACAGAGGAGTAATATGATTTTCTTAAAAGTAATTTGCTACAGTATGGCATTTAAAAATCTATCAAATAAGGTGCCCCTATTATTAACCTGAAAAAGATGATAAATTATCAATAGCCTATCCCACAGTGAGGTATAAAATGCCCATAACAACAATATTTAAAAACGCATTTCTTCTCTTATATTTTTATAAAAAATCTTAGCTTTCAATGCAGCAAATACCCAAGTAAAAACTATATAAATCATTATCAAAATCTTTAACCTCATTTGTGAGGCAATTTTTATTTGCCCTAACTTTTCAATTGCTTCATTACATTATTTGTAATTGCATCACAGTACACAAGATTAAACTCAAAAATATCTTCTGCCGTATAGGTTTTTTCTATTTCTTTTCTCAGCATTGTTTTGGCACGGTTAAGCCGCACTTTTACATTGGCTTCACTAATGTTTAATGCTTCTGCAGTTTCCATTACATTCAACCCATTCATTTCCCTTAAAGAAAAAACCATCCTGTAATCCAACGGAACCTGCTGCAAAGAATTTTCAATAATTAAATTTAATTCCCTGTTTGCAACGGTTTTGCCGGTATCGGTGTTTTGCCGGTGCTGAAACATTGGTATTGATTTCTCACTGATGTTATTGGCCATTTCATTTTTGAAACTGAATTTTTGCTGTTTCTTAAAACAGTTATTCAGCATTATTTTTATTATCCATGTTTTAAAAGATGAGCGGTTTTCAAATTTTGCTAAATGGGTATAAGCATCTACCAGCGTATCCTGCATCAGATCCTGCGTATCTTCATGATTAAAATTATAAGACCTGCCTGTTTTGTAGAGAAATGAATTATTTCTGCGGATAAGTATTTCAAATAATTCAACTTCTCCCTGCAGTACTTTTTGTATAATGTCTATATCTGCATATTGCCCTGGTTCTTTCATACTGTAAATTTATTCTTTTACCAGGTAAGGTATTTTGCCATCCTTGCCAGCGAAAATGCACCAATGGCCATTACAATGTCACGCACTGCTACATCAAGATAATTGCCGCTTGCCAGTAAGGTGAGGGCAATTACTGCCAGCCAGGCAGTAACGATGTATCCGCCTATGGCAGGCTTTACCAAAACCATCACTCCTGCAATAATTTCTATCACTCCAACTATCATCATAAATGTGTGTGGCGAAAAAGGCAGCATACCTGCAATACCGGGATGAATATAATTTTCCCAATGGGTTAGCAGATTGGTGAATTTATCAAGCCCTGCTACAATGGGTACAATACCAAAGGTTAATTTAAGCAGGTTAAAAGTTGGCTTTAATGACTGATTTAAGTTAAGTGCTTCCATTTTTTATTTAATTATTCGGTGTACACTTTAATAGAGTAACTGAGAAATAAAAAGGTTACAAAAAATAAAATTAATTATAGAAATGTTTGCTGCCTGGCAGCTCCGGTACATGGAACGTATCGTTTTTGGAGTGGGGTAAACTGTAGTATTTATTATTCTCAAATAAAAGCCGACCTGATTTTCACGTACAAATCAGCCTGAATTCTTTAAAAAACAGCCCTGTTTTTTTAAAGAATAACAATAAGTAATGTTACAGCTATTAACAGCAGTAAAAAAAATGTAATGTCGTTAATGGTTTCTTTTTTCATGCTTTGTACCTTCTTCATATTTTAGCAGTGGCAGATATCAAATCTTCTTTAGCTGTAAAACTAAATATACGGTTGTTTTTTTTTAACGCTAATTATTAAATGGCGGGTATTAAATATTAAAAGGAAGTTTTCATCTTTAAAATGATATTTGAAAAAGTTGAAATATCATAAACATAACATTGAAAACAGTCCCCGAATAATAGCATACTGTTTATATAAAAATGAGGTGGTGTGTGGCAGGTAAGTAAAGAAAGTGATCTAATTATTTGTAACCATTTTGCCTTTCATTAGTTTCCGTTACCTATCAAAATAAAAAATTTGCAGTATGAGTGATTTTTTTAATTACTTTATAAAACATCCCTAAAAAATTTCCGATGATTGACAATGTAAAAATATTAAATATCGAAGTCCTTTCCGATAACTGGTATATTTTAAAGAAACTAACGTATAGCTTTAAAGGCAAAGATGGAAAAGAATTTTTGCATACCAGGGAAGCTTACGACCGTGGCAATGGAGCTGTTATTTTGTTATACAACAAAGAAAAAAACACCGTTATTTTAACCCGGCAGTTCCGGCTGCCCACTTTTATTAATGGAAATAAAACCGGGATGCTTATAGAAGCCTGCGCAGGTTTGCTGGATAAAGACAATGCAGAAGATTGCATACGCCGGGAAACCGAAGAAGAAACAGGCTACAGGATTACTGATGTACGTAAAATATTTGAAGCATATATGTCGCCGGGATCAGTAACAGAAATTTTATACTTTTTTATTGCAGAATATGCAGCAGCTATGAAAATAAATGAAGGGGGTGGTGTAGCGCATGAAGAAGAAAACATAGAAGTGCTGGAATTAAATATTGATGCGGCAATGGAAATGATAGCAGCAGGAGAAATAAAAGATGGCAAAACAATCATGCTGTTGCAATACATAAAACTTCATAATATTTTATAATGCCGGTATATAAAGTTTTATGTGTTAATCTCACTGCAATAAACCTCAAAATGTTTTTACCTTATGCAAATGTTTTTGCAATACCATTTTTAATTGCCTCTTTACAATGGCACCCATGGTATGGCATTTAGAAAAATAACTGCTGCTAAAATGGTGGTTCAGTTCTTCCCTAAGCATTTTTATTTTGTAATTATCCGACAGGTCATCCTTAACCATAATATTAAGTAATTCCAGCAATTGCTTCCTGCTTTCAAATACCCGGTGCGTCATAGAAGTTTGTTCTTCTGTTTGGTATTGTTCTATCACATCGGCACTCAGTGTTTTTAATACAAGATCTACATACTCAAAATTTTCCCGGTAAAATTGTGGCAGGTACAAATTTTTTCTGCCTTCATAACATTGCTGATCAAAATCTATGGCACGTATGCGGTATTGGTAATCTTCAATATCCGGCGTAATATCTATCACAAAATTATAACTCCGCATATCGCCCAGTAACCGGGCAAAGCAGCGCTCATTAAATTTTACAAACTCTTTGGCTATGCGGATTTTGTTTGTTTCCGGCTGGTTTAAATAATCTTCTAAAAAAACATCGCCAGGTATGCCGGGAATATGTTCTTCGACCAGGGAATTTTTATTGTACAAAAAAGTAATGCGGTTTGGGCTCAGCAGGTTTTCCAGCTCCAGCCCGTAAATGCGGGAAGCATCTGCGGTTTTAATATAATAATGATCGTAGTTATCATTTATCCTGTTTATAATACGGATACGAAAGGGCACGCTGTTTCCAAATTCGCAAAAATCTATACGCTCCACATCCAGGTGTTTTACAAAACTCATATTGCCTTCGGTTTTTAATACCGCATAAGTTTTAATTAAGCCTTCCCGTAAAAACTCCATTTCTTTTAAATCATACACAGCCGTTTCCCAATGGGTAAGTTTTCCTTTTTTATTTCTCAGTGCCATGGTATGCCTGTAGTTTAAAAGATCTTTATAGGCAATGGGTAATTTTATATCCCGGCCATATTGATTCAGGTATTTCTGCAGCCCTTCGCTCACCGCAAACAGCTCTTTCCTCATCATCGGCTTATCCGATTCGTTGTTTATTCTGGCATTAATGATTTTATCAAACTGCATAGCGTAAAGATACGGTTGAAAAAGAATTTTGATGGCAGGTGATTGCGGACACCCTTGCTGTTTTCTTTTATAGAAAAGGTTGAATATTTACAGCTTACCATTTGGTAAGTTACCATTTGGTAAGTTACTATTTGGTAAGCTACTATTTGGTAAGCTCAAATGGCAAAGCCCAATTTATTTTTTTATTAAAAAAATTATTCTTTATAAATAACAAAACAGCTAACCTTTTAGAGTAACCAATCCTTTCCTTAAATTGCATCAAGTAAAATAACAACTATGCCATTAAAAGCCTGCTCCAAAACTTTTGTATTTCTTATTCCAACTTTCTTATTTCTTATTTCTCTCTTCTCCTGCAAGCTCAGGGAAAAAACAACGCTGCTCGTTCATCATGCAACTATCTATACAGTAGATGAAACATTTTCTACAGCCGAAGCCATGGCTATCCGTGATGGAAAAATTATTGCCATTGGCAGCAACGATGATCTTTTAAAAAAATATGAAGGAGAAGAAACGCTGGATGCAGGAGGCAAAACGATCTTCCCCGGATTTATAGATGCACATTGCCATTTTACCGGCTATGCCACAGACCGCTGGAAATGCGATGTAGTGGGAACAACATCCTGGCAAGAGATTGTAAAAAAAATAACCGGGTATAGTAAAACTGCACCCATGCACTGGATCTATGGCCGTGGCTGGGATCAGAACGACTGGGCTATTAAAGAATATCCCAGCAATAAAATATTAGACAGTCTTTTTCCCGACAGGCCGGTATATTTAAAAAGAGTGGATGGGCATGCTGCTATTGCAAACAGCACCGCATTAAAAATTGCAGGCATTACAGCAGCTACCAGCATTGCAGGCGGAAGCATAGAATTACAAAACGGCCTGCCCACCGGTGTGCTTATAGATAATGCAATGGACCTGGTGGAAGCAAAAATTCCGCAGGTGAGCGATAGCCTTGCTAAAAAATATTTTACAGAAATGCAGGCAGAATGTTTTGCAGAAGGCCTCACCGGTGTGCACGACTGCGGTGTGAGCGAACATACCATCACCCTGATTGAAGCAGCACAAAAAGAAGGCAATTTAAAAATAAAAATATTTGCACTGCTCACAGATAGCGCACAATACTACGACCGGTGGATAAAAAAGGGAAGAACTACCAATGGCAGTTTAACTGTGGGTGGTTTTAAATTATATGCCGATGGTGCGCTGGGCAGCCGGGGTGCCTGTTTGCTAAACGACTACAATGATAAAAAAAACTGGAAAGGTTTTTTGCTGAGCGATGCTGCTTACTTTTTAGATAAAGCACAAAAACTTTCCAACAGTAATTTGCAAATGTGTACACATGCTATTGGCGATAGTGGCAACAGGGAACTTTTAAAAATTTATGCCACAGTATTAAAAGGAAAAAATGATAAACGCTGGCGCATAGAGCATGCACAGGTTGTAAACGAAAATGATTTTAGTTTTTTTGCAAACTACAGCATCATCCCATCCGTGCAGCCCACGCATGCCACCAGCGATATGTACTGGGCTGCAGACAGGCTGGGTGCCCAAAGAATGAAAGGGGCTTATGCTTACAAACAATTATTGCAAACCAATGGCTGGATGCCGCTGGGCACCGATTTTCCGGTAGAATACATCAGCACTTTTAAAACTTTTTTTGCCGCCGTGGTACGCAAAGATGCAAAGGGTTTTCCTGCTGGTGGTTTTGCAATAGAGAATGCGTTAAGCCGTGAAGAAACCATGCGTGGTATGACCATCTGGGCAGCCAAAGCAGCCTTTGAAGAAAACCAAAAAGGCAGTTTGGAAAAGGGTAAAGCTGCAGATTTTATTATGCTGGATAATGACCTGATAAAATGTGAGGAGGGGAAAATTTTAAATACAAAAGTACTGGCTACGTTTATAAACGGGGAGAAGGTGTTTGGAAAATAGTTGATTGGTTGGTCGTTGATTGGTTGAGTGGTTAAGTGCGGGGGATTTAACCAGTGCATTATTTATGTATGCGGTTTTTACCTGTTATGCTCAATCAAAACCTTTACTTATTAATATCTACCAAACCATTTTTGATGGCATATATTGCCAGCCCCACCCTTGTTTTTACCTGCAGCTTTTCAAACAGCGCATCCCGGTATCCATCAATAGTGCGTGGGCTCACAAACAT
>JAYVGA010000039.1:0-14156 GCA_043772635.1 Chitinophagaceae bacterium | reverse complement strand
GAGAGAACGGGTAACAGATACCCCGGCGTAAGTAGCAAACAATATTATAAAAATACCCAGCAACAGCAGCAGCCATTTAATAAAAGGCCTGGTAACCGTAAGGGTAATTTTTTTTTCTTTTAGCTGTAACCGGATAAACATTATTAACCATACAAAAAGTAAAGCGTTAATGAGTAAATCGCCAAGCGATCTTAAAATAAAATTTGAACCATAAATGGTGGGATCAAATAATTCTAACTGCCGCATGTTTAGCGGCACAGGAAACCGGTAACTGATGGCCCGTAAAATAATAATGCATCCGCTAAGAAACAGTATGGCTGGAAGTGGAGTATAATTGGCGCCAATATAAGCTGCACAAAGATGTATAAAAAGCAATACCAAAACAGCAGCCAGAATTTTAAGCCAAACAGCCATAATATTATCCCTTGCAATGGCATCCGTATTTTTTTCTACCAGGTAAAACAAAGGAATATCATGTACAGATCTTATGCTGCCTGTTTTAGTTTCGCCCGGAAAAATATCGTATTGCCGCCCTGTAAAAGCATCGTTTACAAATTTATTTTTAAGGTATTCGTTTATTACAATGTAGTTCCATTTAATGGGTATGAGCGCTATGGCAAATGTACCTGCACTGTCATATTTGTTCCAAACATAAAACCCATTGAGCAACTGGGCAAAGCCGGCTTTTAAAGACGATTGAATAATACCGCTGTCGGGTATTACGTTTTGTGTATTCCAGTATTTTAAAGTAAGCGTACCGCTGCTGTCTGTGTTGTATAAAAAGAGGTTGTAGTTTTTTTTTCGCAGCAGTTCCTGTTGCTCATCATTGGTTTGCCCGGCTTTGAGCAGGCGGGTTAAATTAGAATCCCCGGCCACGGATAAAAAATCTTTTTCTGCATCCTGTACATAACTGTTCATTTTTTTTTGAACCGATGGCAGGTTAGAATAAGAAGACCAGTAATTATTAATAAGAAAAGAAAGGGTTACCAACCAGGCTGCCACTACCAGCAGGTAAATATTTTTTGTAAAAAAGCGGGGGATAATAATTTTTTTTGGCAACGGTAAATAGGTTTTATAAATTGGCTTCCTTCATTTTATTCCATAAGGTATCTAATTCTTCCAGCGTCATATCATGTAATTGTTTGTTTTGCTGCAGGGCGGCAGCTTCCATACCATTAAACCGCCTCATAAATTTTTTGTTGGTTCTCTCCAGCGCATTTTCTGCATCTACCTGCAAAAACCTTGCAAAATTTACCAGCGAAAAAAACACATCGCCCAATTCATCTTCCATGCTGTCTGGGTTGGCAGAAGCTACAGCTTCTTCCAGTTCCAGCATTTCTTCTTTTACTTTATCCCACACCTGTGCTTTATTTTCCCATTCAAAACCTACTGTTTTAGATTTTTCCTGCAGGCGCATGGCTTTTACCATGGCAGGCAAAGATGCAGGCACACCACCCAGTATTGTTTTTTTACCTTCCTGCAGTTTTATTTTTTCCCAGTTTTGTTTTACATCTTCATCATTATGTACAATTACATCTGCATAAATATGCGGATGCCGCACAATGAGTTTTTCACAAACGCCGTTTATTACTTCCTGCAGTGTAAACTCCTTTTTTTCTGCACCCAGCTTTGCATAAAATACAATATGCAGCAGCAGGTCACCCAGTTCTTCTTTAATGCCTTTCCAGTCTTTATCTGTAATGGCATCTGCAAGTTCATAGGTTTCCTCAATGGTTAAGTGCCTCAGGGTTTCTATCGTTTGCTTTTTATCCCAGGGGCATTTTTCCCTTAGCTCATCCATAATATTTACAAGACGCATAAATGCTGTTGCTGCTGATTCCATTAGTTATACTTTTAATAAAGAGAAAAATAAAAACACCATAAACAACAGGATGATAATGAAAACCCTTCCTGCAGTGGCCAATAAAAATTTTATTATAGTTTTAAACCTGCCCTGGCCATAAAAATTGCGCATGGCTTTATATTCATACAGCAACAATACCAGGGTAAGCAAACCCGCCAGGGTAGTAAGCCAGGGCCAATGGGCATAATCACTTAATGTATCCAGGCCTATCATGGCAAGCAGTATAATAAAATAAAAAATATACAGGTGAATACTGTATATGCCATGGCTTACCAAATAAAATTGTTTGCGGCGGTAATAAATAAGTTTTAAAAACAAAGCAAATAAAGGTAAAGAAACAAACAGCATCTGTGGAAAATTATGAACGAGTGTGTTTGTTAATCCACTAAAAACTTTATTACCGTAATTCCTGTATTTATCATTTATATCAAATACTTTATTACGAAACCGCCTGGTAATCCAGTTATCCTTAATGGAGCCTGCTTTTACCAATGAGTCATAACTTTTCCTGTCGAAATTTTTATTTCCCATAAAAACAGATTGCGATGCTCTGCTGCTGTCTATATATTGTATAAACCCTTGTTTTGAAATAGAATCCCTCATATTAATGGCGCCTGCAAATTTTTTAAAAGTTGCTGCATCCATCATGCTTACTACAAGGTTAAAATTATTTAACGTTGCGCTGTCCATATGTGTAATGGAATTTATGGGTGAAGGCTCATAATATGCTGAAGGTATTTTCCTGACGCTGTCTGTATAATGGTAAAAATCTTTCCTCGATATATTTTTACCATTGTTAATAGCCAGACTGAAACTTAGAAATTGCATGCTATCCATATTACTGATTGCTTCCGAAGATTTTTTAAACTTTGCACTGTCTAACCTGGCAATGGATGTAAGCGGTGTGCTTTTATATGAACCCACAAACATGCTTTCATCTAAAGCAACCGTAGAAAAAAATACAAAAAAGAAAATAAACGAAGTAAAAATATACATCCTAACCGGGTTTAAATAACTCATCCTTCTTCCCATCTTATACTCTGCAGAAAGAAAACCAGGCTTAGCTATCAGCAAGCCCAGCGAACTGAAAAATTTTCCATCAAAATGAGTAATGTCATTAAAAAAATGAGTTACCAGGTGCCACACAGACTCTGCAGGCTCCAGGTTTTCCTGCCCGCAGATATGGCAATACTTTCCATACACCTGTGCATTGCAATTCAAACAGTTTTTTTGCGTTCTTTCCTGTAAATGACTCAATGAAGTTAATTTTGTTAAAAATAATAAAGTTTTACCAGCCCTTTACTAATTAGAAATATTAGGTGAGTACCTTCGCAAAAAATAAGAATCACAGTATGAAAAAAATAAGTGCGTTGCTTTTATTGTTATGTGTGGCGTGCTTTAGCAGCAAGGCACAGTTTTATTACAAAGATATTCTTAGTAATAAACAACTGCTGGCCGATATGGAAGCTTACCGGCAAAACAAAGTAAAACAGATAAACATAAAAAGTATAGAGCAGGATGGTACCGAAAGCGAAGGTTTTTTTTGTCAGAAAAAATTTTTAAAAGATTATACAAAAGCTACCCTTTTTACCCGTTCCGATATTTCAGGAGCATCTATGCTTACTTCTGATTTTAATAAAAAAGGTTTACTGCTTTCTACCCACGACAGTTCTGCCATTGCTGTTAATACTAACCGCTACACTTATGATGATAAGGATCGTATCATTTCTATCATATCATCTGTACGCTCACAGGACGATGACTTTACCAGTGAAATTGCAGAAGAACATATTTACACCTACAACCAGGCAGGGCAGCCAGAGAAAATGATAAGGGTAAAAAACCATACAGACAGCACTACTATTTTATTTGCCTTAGACGAAAACAACCTGGTAAGTATAGAAAAAGATACCCGCAGCGGTACCAAATATTATTACTACTATGATGATAAAAAAAGATTAACGGATATTGTTCAGGAAAATGATTTTAAAACAACCATGCTGCCCGATTATTTATTTGAATACAACAACACTGCAGGCCAACTCTCTCAAATGACTACTACAGAAGAAGGCGGCAACTATTATTATATCTGGAAATATACTTACCAAAACGGGCTTAGGGTGAAAGAAAAATGTTACAGCAAAGAAAAAAGACTGATGGGAAGTATTGAATATGAATATAAATAATTACAGCAATAGAGTAAATCCGGATCGCCGCCGTTCGTGTCTCACAAACGGCTTACATGATGAATGAAAATTCTATTTTAGTCAGCTTCTTAGAAGTGTCTTATTTAAAAGTTTAGCATCCCTATTGCAACCCAGATTATATACACACCTTTTTTTGATAATAGTAATTACTGTTGATACCTTCTTGTACTTCTATCGCTTGGTGGCTTCTTACCAAGGTGGCTCCTCTGGAGCCAGTACATTAATTATTTTGAAGCTACAAACAGGATGCTCCTCCGGAGCAAAACCTGTACTTAAATATTACCGCATCAGCTTTTAATTCCCCGGTTAAAATAACCCAAATGTATGTTGACTTTTTTGCAGCAATACTGTGTAGCTGATTTTAAATACACCCTGTTATAAAAATGGTACCCAGCATAAGTATGTACTAACCTTAGTAGCGCACAATCAATCATACCATATGTACCACCTTATTACCTCATTATACTGCAAAGGTCATCAACCATTGGGATGGATTATTAAAATCAAAAATTTTCGCTGATGGAATTTTCAGAAAATAATTGTCTCCACAGATTCACAGATTAAATCTGCGGCAAAAAATAAATAGTAAATAGTAAAACTATTTTTAAACTGCTTCTGATAAAAAATTACTTACTTATCTTTAATGCAGCAGATAAACCATACTACTACTTTTTTACAAAATTTTTTTTATGAATAAAGCCATCATTCTATACGCTGCATTAATAGCCATGCTTGCACTTCTTCTTTATTCCATCTGGATGCGGCTTGCACACCAGCCCGCTATGTATAATTTATTTGTAATTACATTAATTGTTAACCTGGTGTTTATGGTAACGGCCATATATGAAGTAACCCGATCTCAAAAAATAAACCGGTCCGAAAAAACAATGTGGGTAGTTGGTTTTATTTTTTTAACTTCCATTACCGGCCTCGTATATGTTTTTAGTGCAAGAAAAAGAATATTATAAAGTATTCTTTTAAACCTGCAAAAATTATATTCCGTATTTATTATTTAACCCCCGTTTTTAACGTAGATAAGCCACCACAAAGCATCTTCAATTTACCAAAAAAATTTGCGCACAAATAACCCGTTTTTCTCCTAAATACAGTGCTGTATTGCATTTGCTTAGTTTTCAACAGTATCTTAATAAATCCTTTACAATTATTTAATATTCATTAGTAACGTTGTATTCTATTCATGGTTTAAGGCTGCCCACAACCTTTAAAAAAAAGAAGACAAACAAAGCAGGTTCCTGCTAAGTGAAGCTGAAAAGGGAGCAACAGATTTTACCACGAATAACAATAGAAAGTATGCCCCAGGGCTGGCGGGAGTTGAAGATGATTGCGACAGGATTTTTACCCGTACAATGTTTCACCCTTTTGAAATAATTAAAAATAACAGCATGCTGCCTGCAGGTTAGCAGGTATTAAATATGTAGAACAATGCAAAAAGAAGAAGAAGTTTTATTAAGAGAAAACAAAGACCGCTTTGTTATACTCCCCATTAATTATCCCAAAATCTGGGAGCAGTATAAAAAACATGAAGCCAGTTTCTGGACCGCCGAAGAAATAGATCTTGGCAGCGACATGAAAGACTGGAATGCTTTAAACGATGGCGAGCGGCATTTTATTTCGCATGTGCTGGCTTTTTTTGCAGCAAGCGATGGCATAGTAAATGAAAACCTTGCCGTAAATTTTATGAGCGAAGTGCAGCTGCCCGAAGCCAGGTGCTTTTATGGTTTTCAGATTATGATGGAAAACATACACAGCGAAACCTATGCGCTGCTTATAGATACTTATATAAAAGATCCGGTAGAAAAAGACCGCCTTTTTCATGCAGTAGAAACGGTACCCGCCGTAAAGAAAAAAGCAGAGTGGGCTTTGCGCTGGATTGAAAACGGAACTTTTGCAGAACGCCTGGTAGCATTTGCTGCTGTAGAAGGTATTTTTTTTAGCGGCAGCTTTTGCTCCATTTTCTGGTTAAAGAAAAGAGGCCTTATGCCCGGCCTTACATTTAGCAACGAACTCATAAGCCGTGATGAAGGCCTGCATTGCGAATTTGCCTGCCTGCTTTATGGCATGCTGAAAACACAACTAAGCCAGGAAGAAGTGTATGGTATTATTGGTGATGCGGTAGAAATTGAAAAAGAATTTATAAGCGAAGCACTGCCGGTAAAATTAATTGGTATGAATGCCGACCTGATGAAACAATACATTGAATTTGTAGCAGACCGCTGGCTGGATGAACTGGGCTATCCCAAAAAATACCTTGCCAGTAACCCCTTTGATTTTATGGAAATGATTTCGCTTGAAGGCAAAACAAATTTCTTTGAAAAACGTGTAGGCGATTATCAGAAAGCAGGCGTAATGAGCGGCAATAAAGAAGCGCAGACGTTTAGTATGGATGAGGATTTCTAAGGTGAAAAGTGAAAGGTGAAGGGCAGAGGGTTGTTTATTTAAAATGAGTTTCAAATAAAAGGCTGAAGAATAGGAAAACTTTAAATTATAAAACCATAAAACGTTATTGCCTGTGTTTTTGCAGTTAAACCATAAAAATCTTGAGGCTTATAAAATGGCCCGCACCCTCATTAAAGAATGTTATAAGATCACTTCACTTTTGCCGCCTGAAGAAAGATTTAGTTTGGTGCCGCAAATAAGACGTGCTGCCATATCTGTAAAACTGAATATTGCAGAAGGATCTTCCAGAAAATCGCTTACAGAAAGAAATCGCTTTTACGAAATTTCAAGAGGCTCTGTTGTAGAAATTGACTCAGCCTTTGAAACCGTTGTTGATTTAGCCTATTTAAAGGAAGAAGCTTTTAAAGATGCAGCAAAAGCTTTAAACAGTTCTTTTGCCCTGCTCACAAAACTGATAAAACCCAAATAACAAATGCTCTAAAATGAATTATTAAAATATAAAAATACCAGGTAAGATGAAAATAGTTTAAAGAATTTCTTTCCGAAAATAAAAAACCGTCGAAGATTTCACTTTTCACCTTTCACCTTTCACCTTTTCACCATTAACTTCTCACCTTTCACCCCTTAACAATGATTGTATTAAAAAGAAACGGCAAACAGGAAAGTGTAAAATTTGATAAAATTACTGCACGTATAGAAAAACTATGTTACGGCCTGGACAGGCGTTTTGTAAACGCAGTAGATGTAGCCAAAAAAGTAATTGAAGGTTTATACGATGGTGTGCCCACTACCGAGCTGGATAATCTTGCCGCAGAAACAGCCGCATCGCTTACCGTAAAACATCCCGATTATGCATTGCTGGCTAGCCGTATTGCCGTAAGCAACCTGCATAAAAATACCATCAAAAGTTTTTCTCAAACAATGGAACTGCTGTTTAACTGTACAGATTCTAAAACAGGTAAATATCTACCGCTGCTTGCAGATGATGTATGGGACATAATAAAAGAAAATGCAGAGCTGCTGGATAGTACCATCATCTACGACAGGGATTATGGCTTTGATTATTTCGGTTTTAAAACTTTAGAGAAAGCCTACCTCTTAAAAGTAGATGGCAATATTGTAGAGCGCCCGCAGCACATGTATATGAGGGTGGCCATTGGTATTCATAAAAATAATATGGATGAGGTAATTAAAACTTACCACCTCATGAGCGAGCGCTGGTTTACGCATGCCACGCCTACCCTGTTTAATGCCGGCACACCAAAGCCGCAAATGAGTAGTTGTTTTTTACTTACCATGAAGGACGACAGCATAGAAGGCATTTACGATACTTTAAAACAAACGGCTAAAATTTCGCAGAGCGCCGGTGGTATAGGCCTGGCCATACACAACATACGTGCAACGGGTAGTTATATTGGCGGCACCAATGGTACCAGCAATGGTATTATTCCTATGCTTAAAGTATTTAACGATACTGCCCGCTATGTAGATCAGGGCGGCGGAAAACGTAAAGGTGCTTTTGCCATTTATTTAGAGCCATGGCATGCAGATGTGTTTGAATTTTTAGACCTGCGCAAAAATCATGGTAAAGAAGAAATGCGTGCAAGAGATTTATTTTATGCCCTGTGGATATGCGACCTCTTTATGAAACGTGTAGAAGCTGATGGCACCTGGAGTTTGTTTTGCCCCAACGAAGCGCCCGGTCTGCAGGATTGCCATGGCGAAGAATTTGAAAAACTATACGAAAAATATGAGCAGGAAGGAAGAGCAAGAAAAACCATAAAAGCACAGGAACTCTGGTTTGCCATTTTAGATGGGCAGATAGAAACCGGCACACCTTACCTGCTGTATAAAGATGCAGCAAACAGCAAGAGCAACCAGCAAAACCTGGGCACTATAAAAAGTTCTAACCTGTGCACAGAAATAATAGAATACACATCGCCTGATGAGATAGCCGTGTGTAACCTGGCATCTCTTGCCCTGCCAAGGTTTGTAATTAATGGTAAGTTTGATCATGATAAATTATACGAAGTAACCTACCAGGCTACTTTAAATCTTAATAAAATAATAGACAATAATTATTACCCCGTAGAAGAAGCACGCAACAGCAATATGCGCCACCGCCCCATTGGCCTTGGTGTGCAGGGCCTGGCCGATGCCTTTATTTTACTGCGCCTTTCTTTTGAAAGTGATGAAGCAAAAAAACTGAATGCAGAAATTTTTGAAACCATTTATTTTGCAGCCATGACGGCCAGTAAAGACCTTGCCATAAAAGAAGGCCCTTACCAAACCTTTGCAGGCTCGCCGGTGAGCAAAGGTATTTTTCAGTTTGATATGTGGAACGCAGAACCTACCCTGCGCTGGGACTGGTACACCCTTAAAGCCGCCGTAATAAAACATGGCGTGCGCAACTCCCTGCTGGTAGCGCCTATGCCCACCGCATCTACTTCGCAAATACTGGGCAACAACGAATGTTTTGAACCCTACACTTCTAATATTTATGTGCGCCGTGTACTAAGCGGAGAGTTTGTGGTAGTAAACAAACATCTTTTAAAAGACCTTATAGAATTAAACCTGTGGAACGATGAAATGAAAACAAAAATTATTTCTCACAACGGATCGGTACAAAAAATAGAAGGCATACCCGATGCTATAAAAGAAATTTACAAAACCGTTTGGGAAATAAAACAGCGGGTATTAATAGATATGGCTGCCGACCGTGGCGCATACATTTGCCAGAGCCAGAGCCTTAATCTTTTTGTAGATACACCCACCACAAGCAAACTAACCTCCATGCATTTTTACGCCTGGCGCAAAGGTTTAAAAACCGGCATGTATTACCTGCGCAGCAAAGCCGCCTCGCAGGCCGTGCAGTTTACCGTAGAAAAACAAGGCGGCAAAGCCACCGAACCTTTAATAGATACACATAGCCTTACCCTTGTAGAAGGCACAGCCCCCGCCATTATAGAAGGCCAGGTATGCACCATGGAAGAAGGCTGCATAAGCTGCAGCGGATAAAATGTAGCTATCCCTTTTATTATACACCGCCGTTAGTATTTATAACGGCGGTTTTTTTTTATTGAAAAATATTTAGGCGTTTTTTTTTGATACCAGCATTTGTTTTTCATGGCGACATCGTTGCGTCGCAATCCATTCATCGGCATACCTGTGGGGGGCTTTTATCTAAGCGTAAATAGCCTCTTACTTGAATGAGAATGCAATACACAATTAGTAAATAAAAAAGACGGAGTTGAGTTAAAAAAATATAATTCGGCAATGGGTTGAGCTAAGATAGTTGATGAATTTTTATAGCGTATATTAGCGGAGATACAAAGGTTGTGCGTCATGCGACTATCCAAACATCTAATAAATTGAACGAAAAAAATTATATACTCTCTATTGCAATTGACAAATACAAAGACAGTTCATTCAAACTTTTAAATAATGCAAAGTTTGACGCAGATAGGCTACAGACAATTCTTATCGACAAATATGGCTTTGATGAAATACAAGAACCCCTATTTGATAGCCTTGCAACTAGAGCTGAAATAATTGATGCTCTCACTAATCTTGGGAGTACTTTGACAATGAATGATAAAATCATAATTTACTTTGCAGGTCATGGACTGATCCATCCAAAAACAAAGAAAGGATTTTGGATACCATTCGATGCTACGCACAACTCTAGTAATAATTACATAAACAATTCTACAATAATTGATTCTATTGAGGCAATTGATGCAAAACATATTTTAGTCGTGTCCGACTCTTGTTTTGCAGGTACTTTATTAACACAAACTAGAGGAAGTGATACTGAAAGACATTACTCAAAACTAGATGAGAAAAAATCAAGATGGCTCTTGGCATCAGGAAGAGAGGAAAAAGTTTCTGATGGACTTGCGGGGCAAGGAAGCCCATTTGCAAACTCACTGATAGCATATTTAGAAAAAAATAAAAATAAATGTTTCTCATTTTCAGAACTTGCTGTTAACGTAACAAAGGAGACGGGTAGTATGGCTAATCAACAACCTGTTTGGGGACAGATTGCTGCATTCCGCTATGAAGGTGGCGAAATGGTTTTCAAAATTAAAACCCGTATCGGTGCAAGTAAATCAGGTTGGGAAGCTAACTTTCAGGCTTTTTGTGATGCTAAGGAAACAAGACCAGAGTGGCCATATATTTCAAAAGAAAATCCAGAAACAAAATCATTAGGAATATGGTGTATGGAACAAAGAAGGTTTAAAAAAAACAAATCCTTAGACCCAATTAGAGAACAAAGATTACATGATGCAGGTTTTATTTTCACACCTACAGTTCAAAAGTTCTTTAATGGTTTTGGAAAGTTTCTTGCTTTTATGCACAACACAGGTTATAGTTATGTACCCAGAAATTTAAGAACAAAATATAATGAGGAATATGCTTGGCTCAAGCTTCAACAAACAACTTATAAGAAAAACCTTTGCGACCCGAAAAACCCCAAAAGTTATCCTCTCTACAGATATGAAATACTTAAAAAGAATGGAATTAATTTAGAAACTAAAACAAATGAAGACACTTGGCCACAATTCAAAATAGACATTGAAACATTTTATAAAACTCATGCAAAATTTTTAACCATCCCATCGCAATCTTCCAAAGATGGACACATAAAAGAACTTGGCAACAAGGTGAACGACTATATGGACAGTTGGAAGAATGATAGATTGGATAATAGAAAAGTTGCTTTTTTAGAGAAATATATAGACAAAGATTATAAGTTCAACAAAGATAAACGGGCTTTTGAAAAGCGAATTACTGAATTAAATAATTTTCAAAATGGTGATAGGACTAAAATTCCAAAACAAGGAAAAGACGATATTACAAAGCTTGGACAATGGTATGCACAAATTATGTCAGCTCTTAAACCAGGAACGACAAAATCCTTACCACAATGGAAAATCGACAGACTAAAAGAAGAAAAAATAATCCCTAATAAATTGACAGAATAGAACCAACACATAACACATCTGGCCTAAAAGAAGCGCAGCAAAACGGAACTTCGTTTAAATTCACCCAACAGAACTGCCCCCTCTGTAATTTTTTAAAAAAGGCGCAAAGTGTGATTGTGTGGTGATTTAAGCTTAACCTAAGTTGTATTTTCGCTGCTCCAAAACAGTAGCGTATTTTTTTCCAAAGAATTAAAAAAGGATAGATTTAAAAAATAGCCGCTGGGATTTTTATATCGTATATTAGCGGAAATACAAACGTTGGCTGCAATGCTATTGGACACCCTACAATAACCAAACTAACAAGTAAAATAAGTTCATGGCGACAACACTAAAAATACAACCAATAACAACGCTTCGACAATTTTCGAGTTTTGTGGAAAAGCAGTTGGAGACATCTGCTGATTTTACTTTGTGGTTTCGTGGAGCAGGAAAATCAAGTTACACACTTGCGCCTTCAATTCATAGACATCCGCACTTAACAACTCCTGAAAAAATTATTGAACTAGAAACTAAAATTCTCGACCGTTTTAATCAACGAGCTGTTCCGTTTCTGCACAAGCCACTTGACAGAAAAAATGATTGGGAGGTATTATTCTTCATGCAACATTACAGAATTCCAACACGGCTTCTTGATTGGACAGAAAACCCCTTTATTGCTTTGTATTTTGCATTAACAAGTGCTTATTTTGAAATTGTAAATAAAAAGAAAGAATATAAAAATGATGTTGCTGTTTGGCTTCTTGACCCAGTTGTTTGGAATAAAGAATCTTTAAAGGACTTTTCTTACGATAAAGGGATATTATCTGTAGAAGAAAACTTTGTTGATAGTTATAAACCAAGAACGACATTCGCCAACATACGAGAAAAACCTGTTGCAATATTTGGTACTCATAATAGCCCAAGAATTGTATCACAAAGAGGTGTTTTTACTGTTTTCGGTAAAAAGATTAAACCGATTGAAGCAACTTATATTGACGATAAATTCCCACAAGATTGTTTGATAAAATTAAATTTTCCTAAAGATAAAATTAATACATTACTAAACTCATTAACCGCATTAGGTATAACTGATTCTGTTGTTTATCCTGATTTGGAAGGGCTTTCTAAAGAGGTTATGAGATTTTTTAAATTTGACATCTAATATTATGTTTACAATTAGAAACTTTGAATCAAGAACTCTAAGTTGGTGGTATGACCAAAGAGACAATATTGACTTTCATCCTTCCTATCAAAGAAAAGGGAGATTATGGTCCGCTAAGGATAAATCATATTTAATAGATTCAATCCTTAATGGTTTTGACATGCCCAAAATTTATATTGCCGATTTTACTTTCTTTAATTCAGAATTAAATGAGAAAAGAAAACCATACTCTGTTGTTGACGGTAAGCAAAGATTTGAAGCAATGTTTGACTTCTTCAAAGGTGATTTAACCCTAGACAAAGGATTTATAAATCTCGAAGAACCTACTCTTCAACTTTCAGGTTTAAGTTATAAAGATTTAAAAGCGAAGCATCCAAAAATAGCAAGTAAGTTTGAAAATTTCAATCTATCAGTAATTAGTATTATTACTGATAGTGATGCAATGATTAACGAAATGTTTATTCGCCTAAACAAGAGTAAGCCATTGACAGGTGCTGAACTTAGGAATGCGATGAAAGGTGAAGTTCCTAAACTTACAAGATTAATTATTAAGCATTCGTTCTTTAACGACCGAGTTAGATTCAATACACAAAGAGGGCAAGATTCAAATGTTGCAACTAAATTGTTACTTATTGAATTCCGTGGTAAGTTTGTTGACACTAAAAAAATACACCTTGACAAACTTGTTGATGATGCAATAGCAGCGGAAACAAGTAATCTTGACACATCCTTTAAAAACATAGGTAAAGTTTTAGATTACATGAACGATTCGTTCATCAATAAAGATACTCTGCTGGCTTCCTCTGGTTTAGTTCCTGTTTATTATTGGCTTTATAGAACATACGGAAAAGACCATAAAGATGAGATTAGAAACTTTCTTGTTCAGTTTGAAAAAAAGAGAAAAGACACAAGAAAAATTTCAAAAAAAGAAAAACTTGAAGATTTAGATACAAAGGTTTTGGATTACATAAACTTTGACAGGTTATCAAAAAGCTTAAATGACCAAGCAAGTCTTCAAGGATGCTACAACATACTTGAAATCAAATGGAAAGAATGGTCTAAACACGGAACATTATTGGATTAAGCTATTGCGTCCACTGGCCCCACTGGCACCAGTATTCCCATCCAAAATCATTAAACCCAAACGTAATCTCTATGGGATCGTCTCACCAGCCAATAAAGCAAACGCAAAAAGCCAATACACAATACCATCCTCACAAAATAATTATTTCATTCGCCGTTGGTAACCCACCCCAGCCGTTGTTACGTATGCAATGTAAATAAATGTGGCGTTGGCGTACAAATTTATCTGCCGTAGGTATGGCAACATTGTAAGTGGTAAAAAATAGCAAATAGTTATAACATTAAATTAAAAGTAAGTGCTAAGTTTTTTGGTCGGCTACCTGCATGGCTATGCTTCCATAGCAACAACCGCAAATAGTGCAAACCTGTAAAAAAAATAGTATCTTTAAAAAATCACCAGGCTATCTTTTAATAACTTAAATATTTCAACATGAACATGTTTGTAGCAAAGTTAA
>JAYVGA010000038.1:0-5365 GCA_043772635.1 Chitinophagaceae bacterium | reverse complement strand
CTAACGCAGAGGCACAAACTACAGCAAACCGCAGCGACAGAGTAAAAATTAAACAGGGTGTACGCAGTGGTGAACTTACCAAAAGAGAAACCGTAAATCTTGCAAAGCAGCAAAAGCATATTCGCCACGATGTAAGAACGGCCAAGGCAGATGGCGTAGTAACCAGGGCAGAAAGAAAAGATATTAAAAAAGATAAGAGGCAGGCAGACCGCAGTATTTACCGCAAAAAACATAATAACAGGGATAGGAACTAAGCATCCTTTTTAAAATCGATAATTTAAAATGGTCATTAAGTCAATAGGTCAATGGTGAATCAATGACGTTTACTTAAGAACAAATGTTCAATAATCAATTTTCAATGCTCAATTTTCAATTATAAAAAGGCAGGTGCATTTTCATTGAAAATTTTTTGTTGAGCCCCTACAAAATGTAGGGGCAAGCTATTGAATATTGAGCATTATTTCTTTCCATATTGAAAGGTGAATGGGCATAGTCAATCGTTCAGTGGTTATTAAGTCATTAGTGTATGTTCGTTAAACAATCAACCTGCAACATTAAAATTTATTGACCATTGACCTTTGACCTCTTTCATTCCCCCCACTCCCCTAAACCTTCTCTTATCACCACCCATTCATCTGTTGTGCAATCTACAATGGTACTAGACACCATGCCACCAATACCACCATCTATTACAAAATCTATATGTTGGCCCATATGCTCCTGTATAATTTCGGGGTCGGTATAATCTTCTACCATTTCTCCCGGAAAAGAAGTACTCAGCAGCGGGTGGTTCAATGCATCAAGTAAGTGCCTGCATATTTCGTTATCGGGCACCCTTAACCCTATGGTACTTTTTTTATTTTGCAGCATTTTAGGAACCTGTTTGCTGGCAGGTAAAATAAAAGTATATGGCCCGGGCAGGTAATGTTTAAGCATACGGTAAAGCGGCGTATCAATACTTTTGGTATAATCGCTCAGGTGGCTTAAGTCCCGGCAAATAAAAGAAAGCTGCACTTTGGCTGGAGCTACACCTTTTATCCTGCAAATTTTTTCTATGGCTTTTGGTTGAAAAATATCGCAGCCCAGGCCGTAAATCGTATCGGTAGGGTAGGCAATAATACCACCATCCAGCATGCATTCTGCCACTTGTTTTATAAGCCTTGGCTGCGGATTATCGGGATGAATTTGTACCAGCATATTTTACAAAATAACACAAATAATGCAGGAGCAGGCAAAAAAGCTACATTAATAATGTAGGTTACAAAAGGGTTGTCGGTCTTTGATAGATAATTCTATAACTGGTTACATCGGGTTAAAAGGTGGGCAACCCTCTGCAACAATTTTAAATGCATCCGGTAAAAACAAAATTATCAGCTACTTTTGCATCGCAAAAAAAAATAAACCTATAAAAAAGTTGCGCTTTCTTTTTTAATTAAAAAAATACCGGGGCAGCTTACTAAAACACTCAACTATGTCATTGATTACTGTAGGCACCATGGCCTTTGATGCAATTGAAACACCTTTTGGTAAAGTTGATAAAATTGTGGGCGGATCGGCCACCTATGTAGCTTATGCAGCCAGCAATTTTATACAGCCCATTCAGCAGATATCTATTGTGGGATACGATTTTCCGGAAGAAGAAATGGCCGCATTAAATAGCCGTGGTGTACAAACAGAAGGTGTAGAAGTAATAGCAGATAAAAAATCTTTTTTCTGGAGCGGCAGGTATCATATTGATATGAATACCCGTGATACGCTGGTTACCGATTTAAATGTGCTGGAAGATTTTAATCCTGTTGTGCCGGAAAGCTACCAGGGCGCTGAGTTTTTGATGCTGGGAAATGTAATGCCAAAACTGCAGCTAAGTGTAATAAACCAGCTAAGGCATCGCCCTAAATTAATTGTACTGGACACGATGAATTTTTGGATGGATATTGCAATGGATGATCTTAAAGAAGTGCTGGCAAAAATAGATGTATTACTGGTAAATGATGGCGAGGCAAGGCAACTGAGCGGCGAGCTATCGCTGGTAAAAGCTGCCCGTGCTATTATGAATATGGGCCCCAAATTTTTGATTATTAAAAAAGGCGAACACGGTGCATTGCTGTTTCATAAAGACCATGTATTTTTTGCCCCCGCTCTTCCATTGGAAGAAGTGTTTGACCCCACTGGTGCCGGCGATACTTTTGCCGGAGGCTTTATTGGTCACCTGGCAAAAACCAAAGACATTAGTTTTGACAACATGAAAACAGCCATAATTGTAGGCAGCGCCATGGCCAGCTTTTGTGTAGAAAAATTTGGACCCCAGCGCCTGAAAGAAATTACCAAAGAAGATATAGACCAGCGCCTGGCAGAATTTGTGCAGTTGGTAAATTTTGATATAGATCTTGTTTAAGGAGAATAATACAAATAGGATAAAATTTAATTGGCCTTCAAAACTGAAAAATATTTCAGCATTGGAGGCCATTGATTATGACCTGTCCTTATAAGAGGCCTGGGGATGAAGCAAGGGCAACAAAAATTTAATATCATCTTATAATGCCTTAAATATGCTGGATATAATTGCACTCATTTTTATTTGTAAACATATTGGCCATTTGGCAATACGTAAAGACCAGCCGACTGGCAAATGGAAATGGCTTACGGTGGGCGGATGGTTTGCGGCAGAATTTTTGGGCATTTTACTTGGAGTAATTTTATTTGGCACCGGCAACATGATTGGGCTGTTTTTGCTGGGTATCATAAGCGCCGTAGGTGGATACCTGTTTGTAAAAGCGCAGTTAGAAAAACTGCCGGATAGTATAGAAGAGGATATAGAAAGACTGGGGGAATAGCAGATGAGTTTATTATAGGTATCTTATATCTTCCGGGTTGTTAGCTCATTTGGTTTAGAGCATCCCGATGACATCGGGAGGGTAGCTGGTTCGAGCCCGGCACAGCCCACAAATTTCATTATAAGTAACAGGCAAAGTAAAAATGAAGCAATAGTCAGCAGGAATTTACTGGTGTTGCAGGAGCACAGAAATTTTACCGGATTAATAAAATGCACTCATACCGGCTGTTTTATAAAATGCAGTAGGTGTTACACTAATTTCAAGTATTCCTTCACCAAGATCTTTTTCGGTATAGATATACCGGGTATTTTTTTTACCGGTTATGCTTTTGGTGCTCGCTGTATATTTATTTTTATTTACGTTATTGAGTGTTACGTTTTGGGGAGATGGCTTTTTCATTTATCTGTTGTTTAAAATACAATACTTTAAAACCGTGCCAGACTTGTAACGTCCTTTTTTTCAAGAAATTAATTTTTGTGGGACATAAAAGTTATAAAATGTTGATGTGTTTTTTCTACAATTACCCACCCCATTTGTGCAAAGTACTTTTATTATACAAAGACAAAGGTTAAACAGTACGATAAACAATAGAGCTGCTCCTTTTATGGCTGGGGATACTTTTTTAATATACTAAATAACAACTGAGGCGGATATGGAATTTTAAATTCGGAATTATTAAAGTAAGCAGTACATATTGTTTTTCATTGCAAAAAAAAGATAATTGGAGCAAATAATAAAAGGGATTGATTTTTTAAAATCAATCCCTTTTATCAAAATAAAAAATTAAAGCTTTTTAAAATTTAAAATTTAAAGAAGCCTGGAACATAGTGCCCAACTGGCTAAACTGAGAACCATTGTAACCCAGTATTCTATAACGGCCACTGAATGCTAAGAAACCTTCCAGCAAACTTTTGTCTGCAGCGTTGGCAAGCGTAGCCTTAGCTGCTGCATAATCAGGATCAGAAGATTTTCCTGTTAATTCAAGATCCCATTTTGGCAATACATTCAATAAATTATTTACTGTAAAAGAAGCAGATATTTTATCGGTTAATGCATACCCAAGGCCTAAATCTGTAACAACAGCAGTTTTAAAAACCTGTTTTATATTATTCATCTGGCTACCCCCATTATCTAAATCCTGGAATTTTGTAGGGCCAAATAAAGTGTTGTTTAAGTTTACGCTAAACTTGTTGATACCATAATCGAATCCTAAAACTGCTTTATATTTAGGGCGGCTTTCGGTTAATAAAGAAATGATCTGAGCATTTAAAATGGTAGCACCAGCATCCGAAATGGCTTTGGGTGTTTTAGGACTGCCTTTAATTTCATTCTTTATTTGATAATTAGCAGCCAAGTTTACACCGAGTTTGCCTTTACCTAATTCAATATTTTTATAATTACCTACAAAATCAAGTCCTGATGTATGTGTTTTAATTCCGTTAATAAAAAACTGCACACTTACTACATCTGCTGCCTGCAGAATTTTATACAAAGCAGTAGCAGGATCATTAGAAGAAATAGAGGAGCTGTAAACAATCCTGTCTTTTATAGTGATATCATAATAATCAAGTGTTATGCTCAGGTTTTTTGCAGGCTTTGCTCCCACACCAATAGTGAAGTTGGTAGATTTTTCTGCTTTTAATTTCGGAATGCCCAGCAGGAAAGCCTGCTTGCTGTTGTTATTATATAATCCAGATGTTACAATAGTACCACCGGCAAATGATGCCTGGGTAGACTGTGCATAAATCTGGTGCAATGTAGGAGCTCTGAAACCAGTAGATATTGAACCACGAAGTATTAAATTATCCCCGGCCAATTTAGCACGGGAAGAAAGTTTGTAAACAAAAGCGTTTCCAAAATCACTGTATCTTTCGCCTCTTACAGTGGCATTCAATAAAAAATCTTTTGTTACATCTACACTTGCATCAAAATAACCACCAATATTATAGCGGCTGAATTTACCTTCATTTACCCTGTCTATACCAGGAAAAGAATTAGCTCCCTGGCCTGAAAACGAAGCGGTATCACCACCTATAATTTCATAAGTTTCTTTTCTTGCTTCAGTACCAAAACCAATAGCAAAATTATCTGTAAGGCTTTTGCTCACATCAATGTTTCCTATAACATTGGTAAACCCAAAACCACCTGGCCTGAATGAAGTAGGACTGTTTTGCCTTAAACTCCGGTTTACTGTATTATTAACTGAATACTGCTGCCTGTTGCCGCCAAATGTAATACTCAAATCTTTTTTCCAACCGTTGGTTTCATTTTTAAAACCTGCTGTTGCATTATAGTCAGATAAATCGCCTTCAAAAGTAGGTTGATAGCCAATGTACCCTTTGTAAACTCCTGCAGCTTTATCAGCAATAAATTCATTTTGAATGGCTGAGCCCGGAGCACCATAGCCAGATCCGGTATAATCAGGAGCACCAGGTTCAGGTGTATGCAGTAAACCATGATCAATTCTCCTATAAGGTGGGCGATAGTTTGCTTTACTGTTTACTTTTTTTAATACATAAGCCGCATTGCTG
>JAYVGA010000037.1:0-27652 GCA_043772635.1 Chitinophagaceae bacterium | reverse complement strand
TTACCGGTTTCCTCACTGTAAGGTTTGGTAAAATAATTTTCCTGTTGAGGATCGTAATAACTTATGTTACCCACTTTATCGTTCATACCATACACGGTTACCATACTGTAGGCAATTTTAGTAATCTGCTGCAGATCGTTGCTGGCACCGGTACTTATTTTTCCAAAGAAAATGTCTTCGCTGGCTCTTCCGCCAAGGGTCATACATATCTGGTCTATCAGCTGATCGGTATTATACAGGTACTGCTCTTTTGGAGTGTATTGTGCATAGCCCAATGCTGCGGAGCCTCTTGGTACAATGGTAACTTTTAACAGCGGGTAAGCATGCTCCAGGTACCAGCCACAAATGGCGTGGCCAGCTTCATGGTAGGCAATAATTTCTTTTTCTTCGGGAGAGATAATTTTGTTCTTTTTTTCCAGGCCGCCTATCACCCTGTCTATAGCATCCTGGAAGTCGCTCATATCCACGGCTTCTTTATTTTTTCTTGCTGCTATTAATGCTGCTTCGTTACACACATTGGCAATATCTGCACCGGCAAAACCAGGTGTTTGTTCGGCCAGTTTATGAATGTCTAATTTCTGAGAAATTTTTATCGGCATCAGGTGCACTTTAAAAATGGCTTCACGGCCCACAAGATCGGGACGGTCTATGGTTATCTGCCTGTCAAAACGGCCCGGGCGCAGTAATGCAGTATCCAGTACATCGGGCCTGTTTGTAGCAGCCAGGATAATAATACCCAGGTCGGTTCCAAAACCATCCATTTCTACCAGCAACTGGTTAAGCGTATTCTCCCGCTCATCATTGCTCATCATCATATTTTTTCCTCTTGCACGGCCAATGGCATCTATCTCATCTATAAAAATAATACACGGTGCTTTTTCTCTCGCCTGCTTAAATAAATCTCTTACACGGCTGGCACCTACGCCCACAAACATCTCTACAAAGTCGCTGCCGCTAAGGCTAAAAAAAGGAACCTGTGCTTCGCCTGCTACAGCTTTTGCCAAAAGCGTTTTACCCGTACCGGGAGGGCCCACCAGCAATGCTCCTTTTGGTATTTTACCACCCAGGGCTGTATATTTTTTTGGGTTCTTTAAAAAATCTACAATCTCCATTACTTCTACTTTAGCTTCGTCCAGGCCGGCCACATCGCTAAAATTAATGTTAACCTTGGTACCTTTTTCAAACAGGGTAGCTTTAGATTTGCCGATATTAAAAATTCCGCCTGGGCCACCACTGCCGCCGGGGCCACCTACCTTACGCATCATCATTACAAATAAAAACCCTATGAGTAAAATGGGTAACAACAGGTTAATAATTTGCCCAAACACTTCTCCCTCTTCTGTAAAAACAGGAAGCACTTTTCTTACACCGGGGTTTTCTTTGTAAAAAAGATTTAGCTCTTCGCCAAAAGCTTCGTCTTTTACAATACTAAAATACACTTGGGGTGCTGCCGTTTTTGTGAGGGAAGCATATTCATCTTCGTTTAAAAAAGATTTATAAAAAGCAGCTTTATAAGTAAGGCTGTCTTTGTTTAAAAACAAGCGTACAATTTTTTTATTTCTCACTACTACAAGACCTGTTTTTTCTTTAGCCATTTTAGGGTCCTGGGCCACATCGCCGGCTCTTAATACTTCCTGGTAATGCACGGGGTTTATTTCTATACCAGCGGTATCTACATCTCTATATACATTGTATGCAATTATAGAAAGAAAGATGATGCCATATATCCAGTAGATATTAAACTTGCTTTTCTTTTTTTCAGGATCATCTCCCAGTGGAGGAATATTATCGGGAGAAATTTTTCTCTTGGTATTTTGTTGGTTCATATTTTTTTGTGCCATGCGTTATGAGTAGTTACAGGGTAATTTAAAATTTATTTATCGGGGTGTTCCATTGCAGGAGCGTCGCTCCACATTTCTTCCAGTTGATAAAATTTCCTGGGCTCGGGCAGCATTATGTGAACAACAATATTCACATAATCTATCAGTATCCATTGTTCTCCCTGCCTGCCCTCGTGTTTATAAGAAATTTCACCGGCATTTTCTTTTACATCAAATTCTACATAATCTGCAATGGCTTTTAACTGGGTAGGGTTTGTAGCTTCGCAAATAACAAAAAAATCTGCTACAGCTTCAGGAATTTTTCTAAGATCAAGGCTTACTACATTACCGCCTTTTTTTTCGTGAATGGCGTGGATGATTGTTTTAAAAAGTTTGCTGCTTCTCGAAAGCCGGGTAAGACTCTTTTTTTTACGGCTCTTTAATACGTCCAGATTGTTCAAATGATTGATTGTTTATTAAAATTAAAAAACATGGTGCTGCCATGCGCTACAGCTAAATTCCGTTAGCTTGCAAATTATATCAAAAATACTACTTCTTCTTTTACGTTAACGTTTATAATGCAACAAAGCCGATTATTTAATATTCTTGACAGCGTGGATAGTACCAACAACTATGCCATGGCAAAGGTTCATGAAGGAATGGCTACTCATGGTATGGCATGGTTTGCACATGCACAAACAGCAGGTAAGGGGCAGCGGGGAAAAGAGTGGCTGAGCACCCCGGGCCAAAACATCATTTTAAGCATTGTACTAAAGCCAGAACTTCTGTTTAGGGTGAGGCCGTTTTATTTTAGTGCTTTTATAGCTTTATGTTGTTATGAATTTCTTCAAAAACAAACGAGCCAAATTTTTTTTATTAAATGGCCAAACGACCTTTACTGGCGTGACAGAAAGGCAGGGGGCATTCTTGTTGAAAATATTTTTGCAGGCACAGAGTGGAAATGGGCGGTGGTGGGTATTGGTATAAATGTTAACCAGGCGGTGTTTAATAAAAATCTGCTAAAGGCTGTTTCTTTAAACGAAATAACAGGGGAGCAAAAAAATCCGCTTTTGCTTGCACAGGAGTTGCACAGCTATATTGTACAAAAATATAATTCAATAACCCAGCAAAGCATTGCAGAAGTATTATACCAATACAATAAAGTACTGTATAAAAAAAATGAACTGGTGAAGCTGAAAAAAAATTTAGCGCTCTTTTCTACTACCATAAAAGAAGTGAATGAAGAAGGGCAATTGGTTACAGAAGATGTGATAGAACGGCAATTTAATTTTGGAGAAGTAGAGTGGGTGCTGTAAAATTCAGCTTTCCATTTCTGCCTTCCTGGCTTCTATTTCGTATTTGTTATTTTGATATCCATGCTTCAGGCTTTCCCACAAATATTTTACAATGAATGAAAAGAAACCATGCTGCTCAAACTGCTGCACATGGCACAACTCATGCTTTAACCAACGGGTATTTTTAATAAACTCCTCTTGTTTTGCATTGTGCAGGTAAATGGTATTTCCCAGCACAATAGCTACCGATGATGCATTTAATTTAAATGCGGCAATACGGGCTATCCAGCTGTTTTCTTTTAATAAATATTTAATTGGCCTTGTTTCGTTTTGCATTGCTGTCTATAATTTCCCAGGCCTCCAGTATTTCCTGTACATGCTGCTTGCTTTTGGGTTTTGTAATAACTTTTTTAATGATGCCTTTTTCGTTTATAAGAAAAGTGGTTCGGTGCAGGCCAAGGTATTTTTTACCATACAATTGTTTTTCTCCCCATACGCCAAATTTATCTATGATGGTATGGTCTTCATCGGCTATCATAGTAAAAGGCAGCTCAAATTTTTTCTCAAATTTTTTATGTTTGTTTACATCATCGGGGCTTATACCAATAATGTGAATGCCTTTGTTTTTAAGCAGCGCAAAATTGTCTCTAATATTACAGGCCTGTACGGTGCAGGTGGGCGTATCATCCTGCGGGTAAAAATAAAGCACTAATTTTTTTCCTTTGTAATCTGCCCCGGAAACCGGTGCGCCGTTTTGATCTAATCCTTTAAAAGCGGGTGCTTTTTGTTCTTCCTGTAAAATAGCCATGTTGGTTTTTCAAATTTTTTAAAATATCTTTTTGTTGGGTTTAGGGTTTAGGCGTTTAGATGAAATATCTCTGCCAAACATTTTAATTTACCGGGTAAAAATGTAATTTTTTGTAGTAATATTTCCTACCTGGTCTTCGGCAGTAATTATCATTTCATGGGGGCCGGGGGCACAATTTTCATCAAACCTGTAAATAAAATTTATACCCTTATCATTGGTAAACCTCAGCCATTTACCATCCAGTAAAGCCGTAAAGTTTTTTATTTCTTCTGTATTATCTTTTACAACAAATAACAGCCTCGATAGTTTGGCTGCATTCATACCATTTACAAAACCCAGTGGCGTTACTGTTGGCGGCAGGGTATCTATAAGCAATTGAAAATTGCCAAATTCCCTGAAAGCCCCTTTGTACCAGCCATTTTCGTAATAGGCTTTTGCATAATCTTTTTTAACACCCCAGGAGCGGTACATCACTATCTTGCCGGTATCTGCGGGTAAAAAATCCTGCTTTATTTTTAAAGTAAAATAATTGTGCAGGGGTATGCCGGCATCGTGCAGCTGGTATACAGGTTTGCCATTTATATCTTTTATTTCGTTGTACCTAAAATTAAAGGAATCGTAAATGGCATTTTCATTAAGGTAAAAACTAATGCGGTCGTTTTCAAATACATTAATAAAATCCGGTTGAAATTGTTTTTGTGCCTGTGCAGCTATTGCAGGCCTGGTGGGCGAAGCAGCAGCCATGGCAATATTAAAACCAATAATAGAAGTATTGCCGTTAGGGTCTGCTACCGTAATTTTTACCGCATGCTCTTTTACTTCTTCTAAATTAATTACCCCATTGCTTTCATCTGTTTTATAAACGCCATCATTATAGCCCGGCAGCCTGGATAAATGCTGCAGGTAGCTGCCACCGGCTGCCTTAAATTTATAATCGATATGTGCATTAAGGTAGCGGGTTTCCGCATAGCTGATGCTGTCTATCTCAAAACCGGCAATGGCCTTATCATTATCATACAGCACCGCCTGGTAAATACCGTTCTTATTGGTAGAACCGGTATAACGGTCGTAAGCTGTTATGGCAAAACTTACTTTTTCTGTATTTACCATCAACTTACCAGCTGCAGGTACATACACCCCATTTATTTTTTTTAGCGCATATATTTTTGGCGTTTGCTCATAGGTGCTTTTGCACCTGTCGTAAACTGCTAAACGCAGTACATCGGGTGCAACATTATCTGCTATAGCAAATCCCATGAGCAAAGGATTTAAAACCTTTTCTGTTTTGGTATCCCTGATTTCAAAATGCAGGTGAGGCCCCTGGGAGCCGCCGGTATTGCCACTGTAGGCAATTAATGATCCTTTGGTTACCGGAAACATGCTGGCCGGAATATCAAGAAATACATTCCATTTTTGTAATTTATATTGCTGCTGTTTTATATACTGCTCCAGCGCAGGATAAAAATCATTTAAATGAGCATACAATGTGGTGAGCCCGTTTGGATGATTTATATAAATTGCACGGCCAAAACCGTATGGTTCTATTTTTACTTTTGCAATGTATCCATCGGCTGCTGCATAAACAGGTTTGTTTTGCAGTTTATCTGTTTTACAATCAAGCCCCATGTGAAAGTGATTGGGCCTGAGCTCTCCAAAGTTGGCAGCCAGGGCTTTTGTAGCTCCCACAGGCCACTGAAAATATTGCTGAGGGTAATTTTTTTTAGGAAAATATTGAGCCTTCACATGCGAAGCGGTACCTGTAAATAAAAAAAATCCTGACAAACTGTATAAAAACGCTTTCATTTATTTTCTGTTGATCATTAAAATAATTTCCGTGTTTCTTTCTTAAAACCGAAAAGGAAAGCGGCAAAATTAATGTAAACCTTCATTTATCCCCTGCAGTTGTTTTAATCATTAATAAATTATTGGATTTCTAAAATGGTTTTAATACTATCAATTATAAAAATATAAATAAAATAGAATGTAAACACCCGATAAGCCTTGTAAAATTTGTGACGCTTATTTTTTACCTGTACTTTTGCACGCTGCTCCAAAAAACGGCTTCTTTTTATCATGCCTAAAAACAATGCTATTCAATCGGTATTAATTATTGGATCTGGCCCTATTATTATTGGCCAGGCCTGCGAGTTTGATTACAGCGGCACACAGGCTGCCCGCAGTATAAGAGAAGAAGGGATAAAAGTTATCCTTATTAACAGCAACCCCGCCACCATAATGACAGACCCCATGATGGCCGACCGTGTTTACCTGCTTCCGCTTACGGTAGAAAGCATTGAACAGATTTTAGAAGAAAACGATATTGATGCCGTATTGCCTACCATGGGTGGCCAAACAGCTTTAAACCTTTGTAAGGATGTAGACGAAATGGGCATTTGGGAAAAGTACGGAGTGCAACTTATTGGGGTAGATATTAAAGCAATAGATAAAGCGGAAGACAGGGAAAAATTCAGGTTATGGATGATAGAAATGGGCATACCCGTGTGCGAAGCAAAAATTGCGAACTCCTTTTTGGAAGGAAAAGAATTTGCCCAGGATATAGGTTTCCCCCTGGTGCTGCGCCCTTCATTTACATTGGGCGGCACGGGTGGCGGCATTGTATTTAAAAAAGATGAACTGGATGAAGCATTAAACAGGGCCCTTACTGCAAGCCCCATTCATGAAGTGCTGGTAGAAAAAGCTGTACTGGGCTGGAAAGAATTTGAGCTGGAACTTTTAAGAGACAATAACGATAATGTGGTAATTATTTGCACGGTGGAAAATTTTGATCCAATGGGGGTGCACACCGGCGATAGTATTACAGTGGCACCGTCTATGACGCTTAGTGATACTGCTTACCAGCTGATGCGGAATACAGCTATACGTATGATGCGCAACCTGGGCAATTTTGCAGGTGGTTGTAATGTGCAGTTTGCTATGAACCCGCAAACCGAAGAAATTATCGTGGTAGAAATAAATCCCAGGGTAAGCCGCTCCTCTGCACTGGCCAGCAAAGCCACCGGTTATCCCATTGCAAAAATTGCTGCCAAACTTGCCATTGGTTATAATCTTGATGAATTAAAAAATCAAATTACTCAATCTACTTCTGCATATTTTGAACCCGCATTGGATTATGTAATTGTAAAAATACCCCGTTGGAATTTTGATAAATTTAAAGGGGCAAATGATACCCTTGGTTTTCAGATGAAAAGCGTGGGAGAGGTAATGGGCATTGGGCGCAGCTTTGCAGAAGCAGTACAAAAAGCCTGTCAGAGTTTAGAAAACGAAGCCGTTGGTTTAGGCTATTATGGTAAAAGTTTAATGCATGCAGATGAGTTGATTGAATACATTAAAATTCCTAAATGGGACCGCATCTTTCGCATAAAAGATGCATTGATGGCGGGAGCCAGTGTAAAACGTATTTGCGAAAGCACTTTAATAGACCGCTGGTTTATTTACCAGATTCAGAAAATATGTGATTGCGAAAAAGAGATTGCCAAGTATGGTCTTACAAATTTACCGGACGATGTTTTAACGGAAGCAAAAATGCTGGGCTTTAGCGACGAACAGATTGTGCGCATTATGCAGGAAGAAGATGCAGATAAAATTTATGAGCGCCGCAAAGCTATGGGTCTTACCCGTGTGTATAAAATGGTGGATACCTGCAGTGCAGAGTTTGAAGCAAAGACACCGTATTTCTATAGTACGTTTGAAGGCCAAGCCCCCTCCCCGAACTTCGTTCCTTCCCTTGCGGGAACCCCCGGCGGGGGAGGACTGGTCTCTAATGAGTCGATTGATTCCAATAAAAAGAAAATAATTGTGCTTGGGTCTGGCCCCAACAGGATAGGCCAGGGCATTGAGTTTGATTATTGTTGTGTGCATGGCTTGCTGGCAGTAAAAGAAATGGGCTACCAGGCCATAATGGTAAACTGCAACCCCGAAACAGTGAGCACCGATTTTGATATTGCGGATAAATTATATTTTGAACCCGTATTTTGGGAGCACCTCTGGGAAATTATTGAACATGAAAAACCCGAAGGCGTAATTGTGCAGCTGGGTGGGCAAACAGCACTAAAGCTTGCAAAAAAATTACACGAAAAAGGGGTTAAAATAATTGGTACCAGTTTTAACGATATGGATATTGCAGAAGACCGTGGACGCTTTAGCGATTTGCTTAAAGAACTGGGCATTCCTTATCCAAAGTATGCTACTGCTTTTAATACAGATGAAGCCATAGAAGCGGCCAAAGAAGTAGGTTACCCTGTGCTCATTCGCCCCAGTTATGTTATTGGTGGCCAGCGTATGAGAATTGTATTAAATGATGATGAACTGGAAAAAGGAATTTTAAGTTTGATAAAACATTTGCCCGGTAATAAAATTTTAATTGATCATTTTTTGGACCGCTGCCAGGAAGCGGAGATAGATGCCATTTTTGATGGAGATGATTTTCATGTGATGGGTGTGATGGAGCATATAGAACCTGCGGGCATTCATAGTGGCGATAGTAATGCAGTATTACCCCAGTTTAATTTATCGCCATTAATTGTGCATACTATGGAAGAGTATGCAGAAAAAATTGCCAGGGCACTTAATATTAAAGGGCTGATAAATGTGCAGTTTGCCATAAAAGATGGTAATGTGTTTGTGATAGAAGCCAACCCCAGGGCCAGCCGCACCACACCCTTTATTGCCAAAGCTTACCAGATTCCTTACCTTAATATTGCTACCAAAATAATGGTGGGTGAGTATAAGCTAACCGATTTTATTTTTGAAAAAAAGATGCAGGGATTTGCCATTAAAGAACCTGTATTTTCTTTTAATAAATTTCCGGGAGTAAATAAAGAGTTAGGGCCAGAAATGAAAAGCACCGGCGAAGCAATAAGATTTATAAAAGATTTGAGAGATCCATACTTCAGGCAACTGTATAAAGAACGGAGTATGCATTTGAGTAAATAAGTGTATGCATAGAAAAGCCCCGGAATAAAATTCCAGGGCTTTTTAATAAAGTATAAAATATTATGCGGCAATA
Source organism: Chitinophagaceae bacterium (assembly GCA_043772635.1). Lineage (GTDB taxonomy): Bacteria > Bacteroidota > Bacteroidia > Chitinophagales > Chitinophagaceae > Ferruginibacter. The sequence continues at coordinate 18,703 of JAYVGA010000037.1, read as the reverse complement.
TTTTTTGTCTGCATCATCTTTCTCAGGTTTAATAAACCATAACGCATACGGCCAAGAGATGTATTAATGCTGCAGTCGGTTAATGCTGCAATTTCTCTAAAACTAAGATTAGCATAATGGCGTAAAATAATTACTTCTCTTTGATCGTCTGCAAGTTTGTCTATCATTTTTCTGATATTTCCGGCAGTTTCAGAATTCATAATTTTTGTTTCTATATTGTCATCAGCATAACCAATATTTTCAACAACATTATATTCACTGCTTGATGTTACGGTGCGCTTGCTTTTTATTTTTCTAAAATGATCTATGCACATATTGTGTGCTATACGCATAGCCCAGGGTAAAAACTTTCCTTCATCGTTATATTTTCCGGCTTTGATAATATCAATAAGACGGATAAATAATTCCTGGAAAAGATCTTCTGCCAGGTACTTATCTTTTACCAGCATAAGAATAGAAGTAAAGATTTTTTCTTTGTGTCTTTTTACGATGGTATCAAAGGCACGGGAATCTCCCTTAATAAAAAGTTCTAAAAGTTCCTGGTCGGGCAAATTTGTAATTGCGTTCATTGGATTTGTTTTTTTCTAAGTGTTAGGATTTGGGTTTCTACGTTTGACAAATCAAAAATACCTTAGGAAATAAAGTTGTATGAGAAAATTCTTTGAATAAGTGGGTTTCTTAGATGAAGAGGCTTAAATCTTAGACGAAGCGTGTTTTTACCCTTTATTAACTTTGCGGAAATTACGTTTTTATGGGTATAAGGCGCAAAAACTACTTGGTAGTAGAAAATCTAAATAGCCTTTATATTACTTTGCACAAATATTATGCACCGTTATTTTATTATCAACAAACCTCCCAATATGGTTTCGCAGTTTGTAAGTTCCCATACCGTGGGGCTGCTGGGCGATATGGCCTTTGAGTTTCCCGAAGGCACGCATGCTGTGGGAAGGCTGGATAAAGATTCGGAAGGGTTACTGCTATTAACCACAGATAAAAGAATAACCCGTTTATTATTTTTGGCCAAAGAACCCCACCTGCGTACTTACCTGGTAATGGTACAAAATGAAATTAGCCCGCAAACTTTTAAGTTACTAAAAGAAGGAATTTCTATAAAAATAAAAAATGGTGAAAGCTATATTGCCACACCAACAGCTATTAAAATAATTAAAAATCCCGGGGAGCTGTATCCTTTTGCAGCCGACCGCAGGGAAATTTATCCGCATACCTGGTTGCTCATTACGCTTGCGGAAGGTAAATTCAGGCAGGTGCGTAAGATGGTGCTGGCGGCCAGGCACCGCTGCCAGCGCCTTATCCGGCTATCTATAAGCAATATTAAACTGGGCAATTTAAAACCCGGCCAGGTAAAAGAAATGGATGAGAAAAGTTTTTACAGTTTGCTGGGAATTGGCGGTAAATAAACCGCTTGCATTTGCCACCTGCATTTTCTACATTAGAGTATGCATGAGCACAATCAAATGCCCTTTTGGAAATCAGCCCCGCTCACCAGGTTATTATTGCCACTTATTACAGGAATTATTATTCAGTGGTACCTGCAGTTTATCCTTTCTTTTATCTTCATCTGCATTGGTTGCTTTGCAACTGCATTTTTGTTGATTTACTTTTTTCCTCCATCAGGCATTTACCAGTTAAAAAAAATACAGGGCAGCCTGTTTTTTCTTTTAGTGGCCAGTATTGCCATGTTGCTTACCTGGCAAAAAGACAGCAGGCACCAACCCGGGTGGTATGGAAATTTTTATACAGACAGTGCCGTATTGGTTGTAAAAATTAATGAACCACTTTTAGAAAAAACAAAATCGTTTAAAGCAGATGGAATAGTGGTAAGTGTATTAAACGGCAAACAGGAATATGCAGCCACAGGAAAAATATTATTGTATTTTTCAAAAGACAGCAGTTCTTCTGCATTGCAGTATGGGCAGTTTATTCTTATTAAAAAGCCTTTGCAGGCTATAAAAAATTCCGGCAATCCCGGAGCATTTAACTACCAGCGTTATGCTGCATTTCAACAGGTATATCATCAGCTTTATTTACAGCAACAGGACTGGGCGGAGGTAAATAGATCAGAAACAAACGCCTTCTATTATTTTTTATACGCTGCCAGGAAAAAGGTTTTAGCTGCGCTGCAGCAATACATTGGCAATAACCACCAGGAACTGGGCATTGCAGAAGCCCTGCTTATCGGCTATAAAGAAGACCTGGATAAAGACCTGGTGCAGGCATACAGCAATACCGGCGTAGTGCATATCATTGCCATATCTGGTTTGCATCTTGGTTTAATTTATGCAGTATTGTTATGGATACTTAACCGTTTGCCCTTTATAAAAAAATCCAGGCATGTAAAAGTTATTTTACTCATCAGTTGCCTGTGGTTATTTTCTTTGCTCACAGGTGGGGCCGCATCTGTATTGCGCAGTGCAGTAATGTTTACATTGATTGTAATGGGTAAATATTATTTTAAACAATCGTCTGTATATAATTCGCTGGCTGCATCTGCATTTATTCTTTTATGTTATAATCCTTATTATTTATGGGATGTTGGTTTTCAATTAAGTTACCTGGCAGTAATTGGTATTGTGGCTTTGCAGCAACCCATTTACCGGGCAGTGTACATAAAAAATAAATGGGCACAAAAAATATGGCAGATGATGTCTGTTACTATAGCTGCGCAGATAGCGGCATTCCCCATCTGCATTTATTATTTTCACCAGTTTCCTAATTTGTTTTTATTTACCAATCTGCTGATAGTACCGCTATCTACTGTTATTCTTTTTGGAGAAATAGCATTGGTGGCTATGGCAGCTTTTGCACCAGTTGCAGCCTATACAGGAACAGCACTTACATGGCTCATACATTTAATGAACCGCATTATTTTATTCTTTAGCAGTTTTTCTTTTTCTGTTATGGATAATATTTATGCCGATGTTTTTACTACCTGGCTGTTATATGGCATGGTAGTTTTTTTCTGCGGCTGGCTGCTGCATAAAAACAACATTTTTTTAAGGCTGTGTTTATTTTGTGTGGCTGGTTTTGCAGCACTTCATACATACGCAGCCATACAACTGCAGGGGCAGCAAAAAATGGTGGTGTATAATGTGGCAAAATACAGGGCTGTAGATTTTATAGTAGCTAACAAAAATGTTTTTGTGGGCGATAGTATTTTAAAAGAAGCAGGCCTGCTGCAAAACTTTCATCTTAAACCAGGCAGGATAAACATGCAGGTAAACAAGGCTGCTTCTCAATTGCCTGCTTTAAAACAGCAAAATTTTTACTGGCAATTTTATAACAAAAAAATAATACTCATAGACAGTTCCCTGGTTTTTGAACCTGCTGATACCATCATTCCCATAGACCTTCTCCTTATCAGCCACAACCCTTCTGTAAAAATTAAAGACCTGGCGAAAGCTGTAAAACCCGCCGTTGTTGTGTTTGATGCGTCTAATAATTTGTGGAAAATAGAAGGATGGAAAAAAGAATGTGAAGAATTACATTTGCGCTCTCATTCGGTGGCGGAACAGGGGGCGTTTATACTGGAGGTTCATGAATAGTCAATTGACATTAGTCATTGACCATTGACCACTGACCATTGACATAAAAAAAACTACATGAATAAAAAAATTCAGTCTGCATTAATTTCCGTTTTTTATAAAGACGGGCTTGAAAAAATTGTACAGGAACTGCAAAAAAATGACGTTACCATTTACAGTACCGGTGGCACACAGGATTTTATTGAAAAGCTTGGCGTGGCCTGTGTACCCGTAGAATCACTTACCAGCTATCCATCTATTTTGGGAGGCAGGGTTAAAACCCTGCATCCATCTGTATTTGGCGGTATTTTAGGAAAAAGAAATGATGATACGCACCTGGCAGAAATGAAGGAATACCATATTCCGGAAATGGATTTGGTTATTGTGGATTTATATCCTTTTGAAGAAACGGTTGCATCTACTGATGATGAGGCATTGATTATTGAAAAAATTGATATTGGCGGTCCCTCTATGATAAGGGCCGCTGCCAAAAATCACCGGGACGTGGTGGTAGTTGCTGCAAAAAAAGATTACTCTTTACTGGTAGATATTTTAGAAAAACAAAATGGGGAAACTACTTTGGAGCAGCGGCGCATGTTTGCCATTAAAGCATTTGATGTGTGCACTGCATACGATACCGCTATATCTTCTTACTTTAACGGCATCAGTATTCAATCGCCTTTCAACAAAGAAAAGAAGACACTGCGCTATGGAGAAAACCCACATCAGCCTGCAACTTTTTTTGGGAATCTTAATGAAGTTTTTGATCAGCTAAACGGCAAAGAATTATCTTATAATAATTTGGTAGATGTGGATGCTGCGATTAATTTAATTAGAGAAGCCTCCTCCAACCCCTCCAAAGGAGGGGAGACGGATGCAATCTTTGCGATTATAAAACACACAAACGTTTGTGGCATGGCTAAAAGGCCTCAACTGAAAGCAGCCTGGGATGCAGCCCTGGCAGGGGATCCGGAGAGCGCATTTGGTGGTGTATTGGTTTGCAATACTGAAATAGATGCCACTACTGCAGCTGCTATAAACGAAATATTTTTTGAAGTATTAATTGCGCCTTCATATAATGAAGACGCTTTGCAATTATTAAAATCTAAAAAGAACAGGATTGTTTTGCAATTAAAGGAAACCAATCTTCCGGGAGTGCAATACAAATCTTTACTGAATGGAATTTTGCTGCAGCAAAATGATGAAGGTAATTTTAGCGAATGGAAAGAAGCGGGTGGCAGAGAAACATCAGCAGCAGAAAAAGAGAATTTAAGTTTTGCCAATATCATCTGCAAGCATTTAAAGAGCAATGCCATTGCATTAATAAAAAATAAACAGCTTATAGGAAAGGGCTGCGGGCAAACCAGCCGTATAGATTCTTTAAGGCAGGCCCTGGAAAAAGCCAACCAGTTTAATGTAGATTTAAAAGATGCAGTGCTGGCAAGTGATGCTTTTTTCCCTTTTGATGATTGTGTAAAAATTGCACATGCTGCAGGCATTACTTCTTTTATTCAACCCGGTGGTTCTATCCGTGATGCAGATTCTATTGATTACTGCAAACAAAATAATTTGGCCATGGTGATAACGGGCATGAGGCATTTCAGACATTAAAAACAAGCCCCCTCCGCTCCCTAAAGGGGGAACTGATTGTGGAGAGGATTGTAGCGAAAAAAAGAGCGTGCTCTACATAGTTGATAAATAATAAATGAAGATGTGGAAGAACCAATGCCTGGGTTTATTCCGAAGCACCGTCCCTCTCTCTTCAGGAGAGGGAAAGAGGGTGAGGCTGATATGGAAGAACCAATAATTGGTTTTATTCTGAAGCACCGCCTCTTCTCCTTTAGGAGAAGAGGAAGGGAGATGAGGCTTGAAGGGTGATGAGGCTTAAGTTTTTTTAATATTAAATACATGCAATCAATTAATAAAATAAATGGAAAGGGTAAAGCATACTTAGCCCTTGCAATTACCTGTATTGTATGGGGCACTACCTGGGTGGCCAGTAAAGTAGGGGTAAAGGAAATGCCTGCACTGCAAATGGCCAGCATCCGCCAGTTTTTTGGTGGCCTGTGTTTTATTTGTTTTTTTATGGGGTATAAAAAATTACCTCTGCCCACTGCCAAACAATTTAGATGGATAATAGTAATGGCGGTGCTCATGTTTGTTTTTGCAAATGGCCTTAGTACCTGGAGCCTTAATTATATTCCTACCGGGCTGAGTGCATTAATTGGAGCGCTTTATCCATTGAGTGTGGTAATTATAGAAAGGCTTTTTTTTAAAGCAAAAAAAATGAATGTGCTCACTTTTATTGGCCTTTTTCTTGGGCTCACCGGTGTAGGCATTGTATTTTACGAAAGTGCATTTAATAATCTTACACCGGATTTTATTATTGGTTTGTGTTTATCTGTACTGGCCATGCTGAGCTGGAGCGTAGGCACAGTTTTTCTCAGCCGCAATAAAGCAAGTATAAATCCTTATTATGGTACCGGCTGGCAAATGCTGGTGAGTGCAGTTATTTTATTTATACTGGCACATACCACACAGCCAACAGTGCCGCTTAGTTCTATATCTTTAAAAGGATGGCTGGCCATAACATACCTTGTGTTGTTTGGCTCTATTGTGGCATTTGCTGCCTTTATTTACTCTATGAAAAAATTACCGGTAGCTATATCTTCTTTATATGCTTACATAAACCCGCTGGTGGCAATGGTAGTGGCAGGTATAATTTTAAATGAAAAACTAACCATTAATATTTTGTGGGGAGCCATTGTAACCCTCATTGGTGTGTACCTGGTAAACCTTAGTATAAAGCGCAACAACACAAAAATTATTACCGAAGCTGAGATATAAATTTTTCATACATCTCTCTCCATCCCGCAAAGGGCTTACCTGTTCCCAAAAAATTATTATGAAAAATAGTAATCAGCCGGCCATTTACTTTTTTACATACTTCGTAATAGGTTATTAATTCATCAAAAGATTGTGCGGCATTTTGTTTTTGTTCGTAAAAACTATTGGCATCCATAAAACAAAAAGGATGCAGCCTGAGATTTGTGGCCATTTCTGTTTGCAGGTTATACCAGTAAAAAGATGATGCTACGGATGCCCTGAAGCCATTGATGCTGCCATAACCCATACTGTAATCGTCGGTTATTCCATTTTCTATCAATGTTTCAAAAGTTTGGGGCAGCGTAAATTTAATATAGTGTTGTCTTGATTGCGTAATGCTGGTATCTCCTGCAGTTTCCAACACTTTTTTTTCTTTAGCTAAGATAGCAGTACTGTCGTTACTTTTCCAGGAAGGGTGCAGGCCGATGCTATATTTTTTTGCATGTTTTTTTATTAATTGCCACATGCTGTAATTGTAAGGCGAAATATTTTTATCGTACCTGCTGCCCGATGTGGCCACAAGAAAAAAATAAACAGGATGAAGCTGGTAGCGGGTGTGCAGCTCTCTTAAAAATTCGTAACTGTCAAAAGGATCTTTTTTTAAGCCAGCTAAAACCGCAATACGCTGCAGCGACGGCGACTTTACAAAACCACCGATATTTCTTAAAAGCCCTTTTCGTTTGTAAGACCAGGCTATATCTATATCGTAAGTAGGAAGATATTGAAAGGCAGATGGTTTAATGCTTATAGCCGGGAATTTCTTTTTCAGGGTTTCTGCAAAATCATTAACCCAGGTATTTATTAAAGGCTGCTGTAAAAATTCTTCTTTAAATGCCAGGCTGTTTTCATGTGCATAACGGCCGTACATATCTTTTTGGCGCGGCAGGTATTCTTCGTAGCGGCTTAGCAGGTAAAAGGCAGCGGCAAAAATATCAAATACAAAATCGCTGTGGGTTGTTTTAAAAAATGATTTGTAATTATTATTTTCAAAACATTCAATAGACTGCTCTTTAATATTTTCTTCAAAGAGCAGCTCATGATTTTTTATAGTAAACACATCGCCTTCTATGTGCAGATCGCTATAATTAATTTTAGGGCCATCATGATTTTTAAACCCTTCGGAATCTATGGTAAGGCTAAAGCCAATACCCATTTGCTCCTGCAAAATAAATTTGCAGATGTATTGAAGCCGGGTGCTGATGGTATGGGAGTAGATGAGCATATTCTTAAAAAAAACCGGGCTAAAAAAAGTTATAACTATCTATACTTTCTTTTAGGGTTTCTGGCAGCATGAAAGATATGTGAAATAATAATTCTATTTTCAAAAATAAAATAAATAATAATGTAAGGAAACTTATTAATAAGCGTTTCACGAAATGGCTCAGAACGTATGGGAAATCTTTTTGGATATTTTATTATAGTATTTACTTTTTTTTCTACTTCATAAATAAACTTATCACCTAATCCTTTCTGCCTGCTTTCATACCATTCCCAGGCATCAATTAATTCGATTTTTGATTTTTGGGAAAATTCAATGCGGTTCATTTTTATTTTTTCCTGATTATGTCTATACTTTTTTTCACTTCCTCAAATGAATAGGTTTTTTGCTTCCCTTTTTTAATTTCAATGGCATCCTTAGTTATAGCTTGCATAAAATCTTTATCATCCCACCATTGATAGTTTGTAGAAATATCTTCTTCTACCATTGTGTAAATAGCTTTTATTTTTTTATCTTCTGCAAAGCGTATGTAGTTGTGTAGTTTTTCTCTTATTGTGGACGAACTCATGATAATGTTTTTAAAATTAATTATTCTTTAAAGCCTCTGGTTTTTCCAGAAGGCATAACTCTAAGACTTCCTTTAATCTTACATTTAACTCATCTAATGTTTTAGCCTGTGTGTGTGCCCCGGGCACAGCCGGAATGAATCCGATGTAATATCCGGTTTCAATATCCTGTTCTATATGGGCGGTAAAGAATGTTTCCATGATCCACAATTTACAATATTTTTCCAGCTACTTCGATTTCCTTATTAGTGTTCAGGATTCTTTGCAGCTTTTAATAAAATTGTATTTATTTCTGCAATAACTTTTTCTGCATTTTTGGGAGAGTCTGTTCTGATATAATCAATTGCTTTTGCCAGATAAGTAACGGCAGCACTTCTCCAGATTATCGTACGGACTATATCCTGCATTATTTGTTCAATTGTTTTATGGCCTGCTCATGTGTAGTAAATTCGCCTTTTTTTATTTCTTCCATTGCCTCATCAATATCCCGGTTATATTCATCCATATCTGTTTCTGTATCCAAAACATCATTATAGGTTTTAAGCAAGGCATAAACGGCCCTTATAATGCTTTCATCACTTTCTTCTATCAGCTTATGCAATTCTTCCCTTGTTTCCACTGCGCTCATAAAATTTTTTTTATTATTAAATAATTTTTTAACTGATGATTAGTTATTGCAAGCAATTAATCTTTTCATTATTGATAATTAGCTTCTGTAAATATTTTTTCCAGCATTACAATTTACAATGTTTTATTTTTTAAATCTTTCCTTCCACATCTGGTTAAAGGTTTTGGGACTAAAGTTTAAATCGGCCCGGTTTTTTTTCCAGTCGGTAAACAAGCCATTAACCACTTTGTTTTTTAAAGAGCCGCTGCCCATATTCATCATGCCACGGTTAAGGCTGGCCAGCTTCCACATTTTCCAGGCGGTGCGTTCTGCAAAACTGGTAAATCCTTCTTCAACAGATTCTTTCCTGTTATCTAATAAAAGTTCGTGCAGGTTAATTTTTACAGCACACACTTCTGTACAGTTGCCACAAAGCGAAGAGGCAAAACTGAGGTGCTTAAAATCCTGCATACCCTGGAGGTGCGGCGTAATTACACTGCCTATGGGGCCGCTGTAAGTAGCACCATAAGCATGGCCACCAATATTTTTATAAATAGGGCAGGCGTTTAAACAGGCTCCGCATCTTATGCAGTAAAGGCTTTCCCGCTGCACAGGGTTTGCTAAAATATTGGTGCGGCCATTATCTAATAAAATTACATACATCTCTTCCGGGCCGTCGGTTTCGCCGGCCTGCCGTGGCCCGCTGATGATACTGTTGTAAGAAGTAATTTTTTGCCCGGTACCAAAAGTGCTGAGCAGTGGCCAGAACAAAGCAAGGTCTGTAAGGGAGGGAATCATTTTTTCTATACCCACCACCACAATATGTGTTTTGGGAAATGCACAGCTCAGCCTTGCATTACCTTCATTTTCTGTAACGGCCACGCCGCCAATATCGCTGATGATAAAGTTGGCACCGGTAACACCTACTTCTGCCTCTACGTATTTTTTTCTTAAAATATTTCTTGCTACCAGTGTTAGCTCTGTTGGCGTTAAGTCAGGATCAGTACCCAGTTTTTCTGCAAACAATTTTGCCACATCTTCCTTGCTCTTGTGCATGGCCGGTGTAACAATATGGTAAGGCGCTTCGCCATCCAGCTGCTGAATATATTCTCCCAGGTCGGTTTCAATACTTTCAATACCATTATCTTCCATGGCCTTGTTAAGATGAATTTCTTCGGTAACCATGCTCTTGCTCTTAACCAGGGTTTTGCAGTTTTTTTCTTTGCAGATTTTTAAAATTTCTTCAATAGCCTCTGCTGCATTTTCTGCCCACAGTACTTTACCGCCACGGCTGGTAAAAACCCTTTCAAATTCTTCCAGCTGCTGATCCAGCGTTTCTATTGCACGCCATTTTATATTTTTAGCTCTTTCCCTGGCCAGGTGCACATTGCTAAACTGATCTTTACCCTTTGGTACCACTGCATTGTAGCGGCCTATATTAAAATTAATCTTGCGCCTGTGCTCCAGGTCGGCAGCTTTTACGGAGCTTTTTGTTAAGAATGTATCGGATGTTTGAGACATGTTTTTATTTTTATGTTACCAGCATTTGTACAAAAGGCAACTGTAGTGGCGACGCTCCGTTTATCAGTGGTAACTGCTATGATCATTAATTGTGTAAAGATATTTAATGAATGCCATTCATATAAATGAATTTGTTTACTATCAACCTGTTTTAATTATAATATTAAACTTAAAGAAATTAAATACCTGCATCTCTCAGAGATAATAATAGAGAATTGCGTTAATAATAATTGATATAAAATTTTAGCGTAAGACCTTATGAATTAAAAAGCCTGCAATTTTAAATAATTGCAGGCTTTTTAATAGCTGTTATTTTATCAGTACCCAGGATTTTGTACCAGTATGCCCAAACTTGCATCTATCTCTCTCTGCGGAATGGGGAACACTAATTTATCCGAATTCCAGGCAAAAGTACCCGTAGGTAATCTTAATCTTCTCAGATCGTGAATGCGCTGGCCTTCAAATGCCAATTCTATAAAACGTTCGTTACGAACATCGGTAACGGTTGGTACCAGGGGCGAAGTAGAATTAGTACGGGCTATGTTTCTTACTTTGGCCAAATCGGCACCGGGTGTATCTCCTAAGGTTGTACCTAACACTAAATTAGATTCGGCCCTGGTAAGATACATTTCTGCTAATCGTATAACAGGCAGGTTTTGGCTGAAGGAAGTCCATTTAGAAGTATAAGTATTGCCTGGCCTTGCACCCGTACCTGTATAATACCATTCTGTTTTTCTAAGATCGCCTGCAGGATATTTACCAGAAACAAAAGAGGCGGTTACCCTTACATCGGCACGGCCAATGCCAGGCAGGCTGGCATAAAAAGTAGCCATACCATTGTTTGCAGTACCTGCATTGTTTTGCTCATTTTGTTGTATTTCCCAAATGGTTTCTTTGGTATCCTTGTTAGTAAACACGGCAGAAACAGAAGCATTAAGGGCAAAAAAACCGCTTTCTATAATTTCATTGGCGGCATTTCTTGTGTTGGTATAATCTGCCTGCTGCAGGTAAACCCTGCTAAGAAAAGCCAGGGCCGTATATTTTGTAATCCTTTTTGCCTTTTGTTCCGGCAAAAGTGTAACGGCTTTTACAAGATCGGTAATCACCTGGTCGTACACCTGTTTTACTGTGTTGCGGGGCAGTTTTGCAAAAGCTTCTTCTTCTGTTTTGGTAGGAGTTGTTTTTATTACTACACCCGGTTGAGAATTATCGGCAGTAGCACCCCAGGGCAAAGCATACAATCTCACCAATTCAAAATGCATAATACCTCTCATAAAAAGTGCTTCCCCTTCCAGCTGCTTTTTTAAATCCGCATCTTTTACCACACCTAATGCGCCCAGTGCAATATTGGCTGTATTTATTACCCTGTAGGCAGCAGTCCATATAAGGTTGGCATCTGTATTATTTCTGTCCATTGCCTTGCTGGCTATCTGCCTTGGCGATGAAAAAGTGCCTCTCCAGGATGCGGTGGTTTCGCTGCCTAATAAATCGGGCATCATTAATAAATTGGTGCCATAAAGACTGCCTGTTCCCATGATAGAATATCCGCCCACAATTAATGAATTCAGGTCCTGGTCGTTTTCTAAAGCGGTACCGGCATCAATGGTTTGAGCGGGCTCTACATCAAGGGTTTTTTTACAAGAAGTAAAACTTACCAGCAGGATGCATAAAAGAAATAGTTTACTTATAATTTTCATGATATTTATTTTTAGGATAAAAAATTAAAGGCCAAAATTTATACCCACAGTTATTGTACGTGCCTGTGGTGGTGTGTAAAAATCATGTCCCAGGTTTATGTTGCCCACATACTGGGTATTTACTTCCGGATCGTAACCTTCATATTTTGTAAAGGTGAGCAGGTTATTGCCGGCAATGTAAACCCTTGCCGATTGAATTTTTGCAGATCTTAAAATCTCTTTTGGAATATTGTATCCAAAGTTTACACTTTTTACCCTGAAATAAGAACCATCCTGTACCCACCGGCTGCTTTTCTGACTTCCGTTAGCCACATACAATCTTGGCTGCGGTACATTGGTAATGTCGCCGGGTTTTCTCCAAAAATTTAATTGATCTGAGGTTTGGTTATCAAAATAATTACCATTTACACTTTGAAAAAAACCTGCAATATTATATAAATCCCCCCCGCTTACAAACTGGCACTGCACATCAAGATCAAATCCTTTAAAAGTAAAATGATTGTTTATGCCACCATAGTAATCCGGGTTAGGATTGCCTAAAACGGTTTCCTGCGCACCAGAAAAATCGTTGGTAGGTTTACCATCTTTACCCAGGAATAATGCATCTCCATTGGCCGGATCAACACCAATATATTTTATACCAAAAAATTGCCCAAAAGGTGCTCCCACAGCCAGCCGGCCCAGGGTTCTTCCGGTGGCTGGCACAGGGGCTACTAACCTGGTAACTTCATTTTTATAGGTAGATACATTTACAGATGCATTCCACTGAAATTTGCCTGTTAATATGTTGCCGTTTAAAACTACTTCAATGCCTTTATTATTCATATCCCCGATATTTTTTGTAACAGTAGAAAAACCATTAACTGCAGGTACCGGAACATTTAATAAAAGGTTTTTGGTTTTTTTGCTAAACACATCTACCTCTCCGGAAATGCGGTTTTTAAAAAAACCAAAATCAAGTCCTATATCAAACTGTTTGGTGTTTTCCCATTTTAATTTTTCATCGCCTATCTGCGATGTTACCAAACCGCTTACACTGCCATAGGCAGAAGCAGCATACAGGTTACGGGAAGAAAAATTGCCAATTTCTGCATTTCCTGTTATTCCATAGCTGCTGCGGAGTTTTAAAAAACTCAGCACCTTACTGTTTTGTAAAAAATTCTCTTCAGATAATATCCATCCTACAGAAGCTGCCGGAAAAGAACCATACCTGTTGTCTTTACCAAAGCGGCTGGATCCGTCTACTCTAAAGCTGGCTCCCAATAAATACCTGCCATTTAATTTGTAGTTGGCCCTGGCAAAATAAGAAAGGAATCTAAAGCCGGTTTCGATAGAAGTACCTGCAGAGATGATGGCAGCACTTGCAATTTTGGTAAACCGGTCGCTGGGAAAAGCAAGCCCTGTTACACCCGAGCCGCTGCTTTTTCCTTTTTGATATTCAATACCCACCAGGGCATCTAAATTATTTTTAGCATTAAAGTTTTTATTAAAACTAAGTGTATTGGTATTGGTAAATACAGTAGCGGTTACCTGGTTAGTGTAACTATACCCGTCCGGTGCTCCATCTAATGTACGCCTGCCTAAAAACTGTTCTTCCTGCAGGTTATTCCAGTCTATTCCGGCTTGCGAACGAAAACGCAAATAGGGAGACAGCATTGCTTCTGCATAAATATTACTGATACTTCTTGCCGTTTTGCTTAAGTTTTTGTTTTGTGGTTCCAGGTCTATTAATCCGTTATAATAAATAGTAGCTGTATTTAATTGTCCATCTGCACCCACTAAGGGCTGTATGGGTGGCAGCGCATTTAATTGTAAAGGATTGCTAAAGGAATTATCGCTGGGCACTCTAAAATTATCGGTTTGGTTTAGAGAGATATTTGTGCCCACTTTAAAAATGCTGTTAATGGTATGATCAATATTAATACGGCCGGTTCCCCTGTTTAAACTATTTCCTATAATTATACCATCCTGTTTATTATAACTGGCACTGAGCAAAAATTTTGTGCGGGAATCTCCACCATTTAGTGCAGCATTGTATTGCTGCACTGTTCCGTTTCTAAAAGCTTTTTCTGCCCAGTTTACATCATTGGTGCTGTTCCAGTCATCTGTGCCGGTTTCGGATGCAAACTCATCTGCAGCCACTAAAGGAAATTCAGTTGTTGGGTCCAGGTCCACATCCCGGTAATGCAGGGCTGCGCTATCAAAAAGTTCACGGTATTGTGCAGCGTTTAAAAATGTTCTAAGGCGGGTGGGCCTGCTCCAGCCTGTGTAAAAACCAGCAGTAACTTTAGTTTTACCCTGCTTACCACTTTTAGTGGTTACCAGTAAAACACCATTAGATGCCCTGGAGCCATAAATGGCTGCAGAAGCTGCATCTTTTAAAACCTCGATAGATTCTATATCATCGGGGTTAATGGTGGCCAAAGGATTATCGGGTTCTGTGGAGCTTCCCAGAGACTGGCTCACAATGGGCACACCATCTACTACAACAAAGGGTTGCTGATCTGCAGAAATGGAAGAAATACCCCTAACCCTTATGTTGAGTGCCTGGCCAAGTTTACCACTGCCCGTGTTTATAAATACGCCGCTTGCACGCCCCTGCAGGGCCTGCTCAAAAGAGGGCAGGGGTAGATTATTAAAGTCTTTTGAAGTAACTCTAGAAATAGAAGAAGTAACATCTTTTTTAATTTTTGTACCATAACCTACCACTACAATTTCGTCCAGGTTCCTGGTTCCGCTTGCTTCAAGGGTAATATTAGTAACACCGCTGCTAACATTTACCTCCTTTAATAAATATCCAAGAGAGGTAACTACAAGTGCAGATGCATTTTGTGGAACTTCAATGCGGTAATAGCCATCGTTATCTGCGGTAGTACCGGTAGTAGTACCTTTTACAACAATAGATGCGTTTTGAACAGCGCTGCCTGTTTTTACATCTGTAACTCTTCCGGAAACGGTTGTTTGCGCCAGCAACAACTGTACAGAAAAAACGAAGAATAAGAGCAACAGTAGTTTGAGTTTGTTCATAAATTAATTTTTAATTAGTAATGGGGGATAAGTGTAGTTTTAAGAATCAGGAAAATATAAAAAAACATTTTTTTGTGATAACAGTTTTTTTAAAATAATGTTTTGGCTGTAAAACTTTAATGAATAGTTAGCTGTTTAGCATGTGGTGCTTAATATTTAAGGACTGTTATTAAAGCAGGAATGCTGCATGTTTACAATTTTTTTAAAAAAATTGTAAACTGATAGTAGGAATAGAAATGGCTAAACTGAAAAGGTTCCACTGCACAACTGTTGATGTGTATGTGCAGCAAAAGCAGGATGAAAAATTTTCTTTGTTTATAGCAGGGGTAATAATTGTTGGTGTGTAATATATTTAATGCCCCATCGCCCTCATAAATTCTTCTTTTTTCCGGCGGGCCACATCCAGCACCACATCATTACACATAATTACCTGCCCGCCCTCTCCTTTAATATATTTTTTTACCAGGTTTTTATTAATGATATAAGAATGATGAATGCGCATAAAAACAGAAGTGGGTAAGAGTTCTTCAAAATCTTTTAATGTTTTGGCTACGGTTATTTTTGTGTTATTGATAAGATAAAAGCAGGTGTAATTGCTGTTGGCTTCCAGGTAAATAATATGTCCTGTTTCTACAAACTGCAGCCCCTCCATAGATGGGATGGCAATGCGGTGCAGCTCATTTTTTTCTGTCATTAAATTTTGTAATAATAATTCAAGCCGTTCATTGCCTGAAGATAATTTTCTTTTCTGCGTAGCTTTTTCTACTGCGTTTTTAAGGTCTTCAATTTCTACGGGTTTTACCAAATAATCCAGGGCACTTACTTTAATTGCCTTTATGGCATAATGCTCAAAGGCAGTGATAAAAATTACTTCAAAATTTTTATTGGCCAGGTGCTGCAGCATGGTAAATCCATTCATGCGGGGCATTTCTACATCTAAAAAAATGATGTCTGGTTTTTTTTCTTCAATGCTTTTAATACCTTCTTCACCATTTTCGCATTCGCCTATAATTACAATACCGCTGCAGTACCTGGTCAATTTTTGCCTGAGGGAATTGCGGCTGCTGGTTTCGTCATCTATTATAATTGCTGTAAGCATAATAATGGGTTTTAAGGTTGGTTAATAAGCTGTACTTCTACTCTGGTGCCAATGGGATATTGCCTTTCATTAAACAGGTCTGTAATTTTTACGGAGCCATTAGTTTGCTGGTTAAAAAGGTTTATGCGGTCTATTGTTATCTGCATACCCATAGATTGGGTGGCAGGTTTATTTAACTGTTTGTAAGCTGCGGCTTTTGCCCTGCCTACGCCATTGTCTTCAATGGTATAAAAAATCTGGTTGTTGCTGACAAATACTTTAACCATTAATTTTTTTTCGCCTTCAATTTTGTTAAGCAGCCCATGGTGTATGGCATTTTCTACAAAGGGCTGTATTACCAGGGGCGGCACTTTGTAATCGCCGTTTATTATTTCATCTGCAACATTAATGATGTAAGAAAATTTATGATCAAATCTTAATGCTTCCAGCTCCAGGTATAATTTTAAGGTGTCCATATCTTTCCAGCAGGGTACGGTATTGTGGGCAGAGTTTTCTAAAATAGAACGGATAAGTTTTGCAAACTTTGAAAGATACAAAGTGGCCTTTTCTTTTTCGTCCATCTGGATAAGGTTATCAATAGAGTTTAAACAATTAAAAATAAAATGAGGGTTCATCTGGCTGCGCAGCGCTTCCAGCTTTGCATTGCTAAGCTGCTCATTCATACTGTACATTTCAAAATTGGTGCGCTGCAGCAATTCTTCGGCTTCTATAGATTTTATTTTGTTGGCCATTAATGTGGCAATGGTGCTCATAATGTGCAGGTGCTGGGGAGTAAAAAAGTTTTTTTCGTGATGCTCGCTGTCTATTACACCAATCAGTTCATTATTGTAAATTACCGGTACGGTTATCTCACTAAGCCTTATCATTTCATCGGGCCGGTAACGGTTATCTTTGGAAGTATCGGGTATTAAAACCGCTTCTTTTGTTTGCATTACATACCCCACTACTCCCATACCCGCTGCTACATCAAAAGGCTGCCTGCTGATTTCTTCTATAGACCCCTTGGGGCCAAAACCTGCCTTCTGTATCATTTTAGTTTTATCTGTGTTCCATAAATAAATCATGCAGTCTACAAACCCCAGCCTGCCAATAAGGTTATTGGCTACATCCCAAAGCACATCATCCTGCGTAGTTTTGCCAATTAAAGAAGAAGAAAAATAATTTATAATAAGCTCCAGTTCCAGTTTGCTTTTATACTGGCCTGCATTTAACTGTTGTACTTTTAATCTTTCTTCTGCAATTGCGTTTATATTTTTTTCACGCCATTTTATAAATGCATAAATGCCCAGGGAGATGAGCACAGATACGATTGCAATAAACCACCAGCTTTGCCAAAAGGGTGGCCGGATAAGAAATTCAAAATGGGCGGGTGTTCCCCAGTTACCATTCCATCCAAGGGTTCTTACTTCAAAAAGATAACTGCCGGCGCTGAGGCTTGCATAAGAAACCATGTTTTGATTTGTTGGTATTGTCCATGCGGTATCAGCGCTTCCTGCTAAACGGTAACTGTACAGCAATTGTTTTTCGTTAATAAATCCAGGTGACGAAAATTCAAACTGAACCTGGTTTTGCCGGTAGTTTAATTGTATTTTTTTTGAGTTTACGTCATAGGCTGAATCATGTGAAAATACTTTTGTAATATAAACCGGCAGGGGTGGAAGCTGCTCCATTTCCCCATCTGTTATTTTTACCAGGCCTTCATTTGTGGCAAGCCATAATATGCCATCTTCATCAGTCTCCATTCCAATAATGCTTGCAAAATAATTATTAACCCGGCTAAAATTAAAAATACGGTAGCTGTTGCCTGATCTGATTATTTTATCCAGGCCCTGGTAAAAAGCAATCCAGATATTTCCATTTGCATCTTCCCTTATTCGTTTTATAAAATTAGAAGTAAGTCCTTTTTTTTGATCAAAATTAACAATGGCAAAACTGTCTCTTTCTTTTTTTGTAAATTGATAAACACCCTGATACCTTGTGCCTGCCCAAATATTTCCTTTTGAATCTTCAAATAAAGAGCGGATATTTTCTGTGGGTAAAAATTGATGAGTTGCAATTATGGCAAAAGTATTATTGCTAAAGTTATACCTTATACGAAAAAGACCATTGGCCCAGGTGCCTGCCCACAGGTCTCCGCTCTTATCAATGAGTAAAGCAGTGATGCGGTAGTAAATAATATTTTGCTGAAATTTACCCGACATAAAAATCAATTGCCCTGCGTGGCTTAAAAAAAGATTGCCCTGTTTATCACTAATTATCCTGGAAGCATATTTTAGTGGAAGCGTAATAATTTTTTCATATCTTATTTTTGCACTGTCAAATATTGCCAGGTTGTAATAGCAAATCAATTGGGTGGGCTTACTGTTTATAACCACATCAAAATATTGTTGATTATTGCCATTTACTACTGGCGCAAAATTTCCGGTAAGGGTATTAAAAATTTTGGTGCCTTTTACAGTGCCTGCCAAAAAATAATTTTTTTTAAAGGCGTATAAAAGACAGGAATAATTATTTTCAAAAAATCCATCTTCTATCGGGT